>JBGPEV010000110.1:0-7956 GCA_041482995.1 bacterium
CAGGTGGAGGTGCGTTCGGGATGGATGCCAACCAACTCCCGTTGGTGAGTGGAATCGAGGGCACCACGATCGACTCGGGCGCGAGCCTGACCGATCACACGGACGACTTGAACATTTCGCCCAACTCGGCGGTGTGTTCCGGGTGCCATGATGCCGATGGCGCCAAGAACCACATGAAGTTGATGGGCGGTAGTTTCGCAGTGAAGCAAGCCGACATCGAGTTCTATTAGCCGGCAGGCAGGCAGCACCGGGAGCGGCCCCGCCGCTCCCGCGCAGGGCCCCTCCAGCGGAGGGACATGACGGGAAACCCCAGCGCGCCGCAAGGCGCGCTGGGGTTTTTCGCTTCGTGGTAATATCGCAGGCCCGGCTGCGGGCGCCGCTTCCGCCCGGCGGCGGGACTGGCTGCGGTCATGGATTTCAATTGACAATCGTGTACGGACCCTGTATGCTTTCTATTGCCGTTCCAAACGGCCACAAGCGGCGACAGGTGCCAAGACGGTCGGGCAGGCGGGGCGAATTGAATCGCCAAGGCCGGCCACTCTGGGCGGAGTCGCGGGGGACCGGCGGCAATCCCATTCAGAGAGACACAGTACTGTTATAACATACAAATTTAGAAATTGTACAAACCAAACGGGGTGCATCCGACTGCGACGGGGGCTGAACACTCCATCAAACGAAGAGCGCAGGCAGAAGACTCTGTCATCCTTCTCCGGACGAGAGGTCAACCGACTGATGGCATGCGCCAATCGGGAAAAACGACAAACGAATGAATCCGCGGCAGAGGAGGGTGCCCCGGTGGGGGCACGAGAGATCGTGCCCTCAAACGGGTCCAAGTTGGGGGTGTGTTGAACCGAAACCGGCTAGCCGACGGTGTAGGCCACGGCGATGGGCGGGGAATTGCGCAGGGTCTGGTAGACCACGCAATAGCGCTCGGTCAGCTTTTTGAGCGTCTCGAGCTTGTCGGCGGGCACGTCGGATTGCAGGTCGAAGGAGAGCCGGATGTCCCGGAAGCCCACGGGGGCATCCTTGGCCACGCCCAGTGTGCCGCGGAAGTCCAGATCGCCCTCCGCGGTGACGGTGCCGCTCTGGATCGGAATCTCCAGCGCCGTGGCGACCGCGCGCAGGGTGACCCCGGCGCACGCCACCAGGGCCTCGAGCAGCATGTCGCCCGAGCAGGCCTGCAAGCCGGTGCCTCCGCTGGCGGGATGCAGTCCCGCTTCGACGATGGCGCGGCCGGTTTCCACCTTGCAGGCCAGGCTGCCATCCAGCGTGCCCCTGGCCTTCAGGGTCACCACGGCGGCATCGGGCTGCTGCTTGTATTTGTCCTTCAGGGGGGCCTGCAGGTTGCGAAGGTCTTGTGCGTTCATGGCGTTCCCAAAGAATATGGATCGGGGCATTAGGGTTTAAACCGCAGATTACGCAGATTTTCGCAGATTCAAAACAGCGAGCGTGGAATGGACGAACCAACGATGGTCAAATCTGTTCCGTTCTGCGGCAAAGTCCGGCCCCTGCGTCGTCGGTGCCCTGTGGTGCGCTTTGGGGTTCAGAAGAAATCAAGCTGCGCAATCTGCGTAATCTGCGGTTCCGCTCTTTTGCTGTTGCGCCTACAGCGCCAGCGTATGGGCTCGCTGCGGGGTGGACGGCTCCTGGGGCGCCGGATGCAAGGTGATGTGCAGCTCGCGCAGGATGTCCTCCTTCCACGTCTGGAAGCGGGCGCTGGTGCGGCTGCGGGGGCGGGGCAGATTCACCGTGTACGTGCCGTGGATGCGGCCGGGATGCCCGCGCATCACCACGACGCGGTCGCTCAGCGCCAGCGCCTCCTCGATGTCGTGGGTCACCAAGAGCAGGGTCGGGCGATCGTATTCCCACAGTTGCAGGACGTGCTCCTGCAGGTCCAGCCGCGTGAAGGCATCGAGCGCGCTGAAGGGTTCGTCCAGCAGCAGCACCTGGGGCTTGGCCACCAGGGCGCGGGCGATGGCGGCACGCTGGGCCTGGCCGCCGGAGAGTTCCCGCGGCCACGCCTGGGCCACGCGGCCCAGCCCCACCCGCGCCAGCGCCTGGGCGGCCAGCGCTTCGCGTTCCGCGCGCGGGCGGCCCTGCAAGCCGAACTGCACGTTTTGATTCACCGTAAGCCAGGGCATCAGGCGCGGCTCCTGGAACACCACGCCAATCTCGTCCCGGGGCGCCGTCACGCGCTGCTCGCCCAGGAACACGCCCCCGCGGGAGGGCGACTCCAGGCCGCAGAGCAGACGCAGCAGGGTGCTCTTGCCACAGCCGCTGCCGCCCACGATGCCCACGATCTCCCCGGGCGCCACGTTCAGGCTGATGCCCTCCACGGCCAGATAGCCGTTGGGGAACTGCTTCGATACGCTTTCCGCCCGCAACATGTCCGTACTCGCTGTCTTCGTAACTGCATTGGAACCGCAGATTTCGCAGATGACGCAGATTTCAACTGCTTGACACCGGCGCCCTTGCCGGATTTGGCCCCGCCTCTGGTTCGCGGATCCGCAGTCGCCGTTTTTCATCTGCGAAATCTGCGTAATCTGCGGTTTCTCTGCTGTCGTGATTCGCTACGCCTCGGGCTTGAAGGCATCTTGCCAGCGCAAGAGGCGCGCGCCGGCGAGGGCGAGCAGGCCGTCGCTGATTTTGCCGATCACGGCGAAGAGGACGATGCTCGCAATGATGATCGCCGCGTTGCTGGTTTGTTGGCCATCGATCAGCAGGAAACCCAGGCCCTCGCTGGCGCCCATCAATTCGGCCGCCACCACGAACATCCAGCCCATCCCCAACCCGCTCCGGATGCCGATGAGATAGGTGGGCAGGGCCGCGGGCAGCAGCACGTGCCGGATCATCTGCGCGCCCGAGTAGCGGTAGACCCGCGCCACCTCCACCAGTTTGCGGTCCACGCCGAGGATCGCCTCCGCCAGGTTCAGATACACGGGGAAGAACACGCCCACGGCGATCAAGGTCACCTTGGAAGTTTCGAAGATGCCCAGCCACAGGATGAACAAGGGCACCCAGGCCAGGGACGGGATGCTGCGCAAACCCTGGATGGCCGGATCGAGCAGGCGCTTCGCCCCGGCGGAATACCCGGTGACGGCGCCCAACAGCGTCCCGGCAGCGACGCCAAACACGAAGCCCAAGGCCATGCGGTACAGGGTCGCGCCAATGTGCTGGAGCAACTCGCCGCTGGCCGCCAACTTGCCGATCGTCCCCGCCACCACGGAGGGGGGAGGAAACAACTGGGGAGAAATCAGGTGCACCCGCGCCACCGTCTCCCAACCGATCAAGATCAGGACGGGCACGATCGCGCCCACCACCCACGCCCACGTCCGGCTGGACGCGGGCCGGGTGGAGGAACCGGTGGATGCCTCGTCCCCGGAGGATGCGGAAGGTTCCATCGCTGGCTGAACCCGTGGCAAAGAGGCTTCCTGCACAGCGCTCATTACTTGCTCCGCAGGTTTTGCGCAACCAGCTTGCCAAACCGCGGCTCAATCAGATCCGCCGACACCTGGGCAACGTTGACCTTGGCTTCGATCACCCCGGCGCCCTGCAGCGCCACGCCGGCGGCCGTGATGGCGTCGAGATGCAGTTTCCCGATCACCGGGTGGGAGAAGTCCGTCCGTTCCAGTTGCTTGGCCGCCACGGCATCGGTCAGCTTGGCCGCCGCCGCCAGGATCTTGCGCATCTCACCCGGGTTGGCCAACACCCACTTGCGGCCCTTCTCGTACACGGCCAGCACCCGGTCGATCACGTGCGGGTACTGGGCGGCAAATTCCTCCCGCACGTTGAGGAAGCCGTAGGTGTTGGCGTCGGCGTCCCGGTAGAACAGCCGCGAGCCGTTCTCCACCTCCGTCTGGGCCATCATCGGGTCCAGGCCGGCCCACGCGTCCACCTGGCCGCTGTCCAGCGCCACCTTGCCGTCCGGGTGCTGCAAGAGAACCGTCGTGATGTCCTTCTCGGACAGACCGTGCTTGGCCAGGGTGCGCAGCAGGAAAATGTAGGGGTCGGTACCGCGGGTCACGGCCACGCGCTTGCCCTTCAGGTCTTCGACTTTGCGGATGGGCGAATCCTTGCGGGTCACCAGCGCCGTCCATTCGGGCTTGGAGTAGATGTACACCGCGCGGATGGGGCTGCCGTTGATCTTGGCGAGCAGGGCCGCCGCTCCCGCCGTCGAGCCGAAGTCCACACCGCGGGCGTTGAGGACTTCGATGGACTTGTTGCTGCCTTGGCTCTGCACCCAGCGCACGGTCACGCCATCTTTCGCGAACTCCTGCTCCACCCAACCCTTCTCTTTCAGCACCAGGCTCACGGGATTGTAGTAGGCCCAATCCAGCGTGACGGTCTTGGGCAAGTCGGCCGCACGGGCGTTGGGTGCCAGGGCGATCCCGGTCACCGTCAGTGCAATGACGGTCAGCCAGTGCAACGATTGCTTGATCCTCTTCACGGTAGGCTCCTCGGAACGTGAATTTCGGTGTAGGGTCAACAGCGCGTTACCCATCGAATTATCGAATCACTATTCAGTGATGCAGTGATATGCTTCGGTAGGATGCCGATCCAGATTGTCCTTGTCAACACGTTTCGCACTGTCATATCAAAACCTTGCCCTCACATGCCGCTGTGACAGCGGATCGGCGGCGGATGGCCCGGCCCAAGCCGGAGTCCTGTGCTCCGCCCGTTTTCAGTGTGACGCCAAACGCTTAGGCCACGAGCCGGCTGGCTTCCCCAACCGCGGCAGCGTATGGATGGCCCTTGTGCAAAGCCGCCCCATTTGGCAGGACCCAGGTGGGGCGGGCGTCTCGCCTCTGCGTGCTGGCGGGCGGGACGACCCCCTCACCGGCCCTGTCGGCCTAACAGCGCCAGGGCGTGGGCGCAGTCGGATAAACTGGCCCTCGGATCGCGCGGTCCGGGGTGAAGGCCACTGCCGTGGCGCTTGAAATCGGCAATGACGCAGTGCGACGGCAGGGCAACCGAATTCTGGGAAAGGCCCCCAGCACTTGCCGGGTAGGACGGGCCTCCGTGCCCGTCCGCGCGTGTCCGGGCGGGCCGGGAGGCCCACCGCCACCCACTTCTTCTTCTGAAGGCTTCTCGAGAATGCGGTCGCCCTGAGTGCGAAGGGCGCCAAGTGGATTTCGCTTAGCTGGTGTGGTAGGGCAAACTCGGGGGTACGAATCGGCCTCTACGAGCAGTCCATCTGGGAAATATCGGGTTGCGGTTTTGTGACAAAGCGAATGGGACAACCTGCAAATTCCATGAGGGGGTTACCAATGAAACGAAGAGACTTCCTGAAGAGGACCAGTCTGGTCACTGCCGGGGCGGCAGCAGCCTCACTCGGCGGTTTCCCTTATTTCTTCGTCAGGAACATCGCTCAGGCGCAAGAGGGCAAGACCATCAAGGTTGGCATTCTGCATTCCCTGAGCGGAACGATCGCGATCATCGAGCGGTCTTTGCACAACTCCGAACTGTTGGCGATCGAGGAGATCAACGCGAAAGGCGGAGTTCTGGGCAAGAAGATCGAGCCGGTCATCGAGGACCCCCAATCGCTGGTCCGGGTCTTCGCCGAGAAAGCCAAGAAGCTGATCTTGGAAGACAAAGTCGTCGCGGTGTTGGGTTGTTACACCTCGGCCAGCCGGCAGTCCGTGCTTCCGGTCTTCGAGCAATACAACAACGTGCTGCTCTACCCGACCCTGTACGAGGCCCAGGAGTGCAGCTACAACTGCTTCTATACCGGTGCGGTGCCCAACCAGCAATTGACGGATTTCGTGCCCTGGTTGATCAAGAACGTGGGTCCCAAGTTCTACCTCATCGGATCGAACTACATCTATCCGAAAGAAACCAATCGCGAGGTGAAAGCGCTGCTGGCCGCGCATGGCGGTCAAACCGTGGGCGAGGAGTATGCGCCGTTGGGCCACACGGAATTTTCCACCACCATCAACAAGATGGTCGCGGCGAAGCCGAATGTGGTCTTCTCCGACTTGGTGGGCGATTCCATCGTGGCGTTCTACAAGCAATACCGGCAGTTCGGCATCACGGCCAAGGACATCCCGATCGGCTCCCCCATCACCACCGAGGAGGAAATCAAGGCCATGGGCCCGGAAAATGCCGCCGGCCATTACACCTCCTTCAACTATTTCCAAAGCGTGGATTCCCCGGAAAGCAAGAACTTCGTCTCCCGCTACAAGGCCAAGTACGGGCAGGACAAGGTGACCCACGCCGTCATGGAGGCCGCCTATTTTCAAACCTACCTGCTGGCGCAGGCGATCCAGAAGGTGGGCAACACCAATGCGGACGACCTCATCGTCAAGGGTCTGCCGGGCCAAACCTTCCTGGCGCCGCAGGGCAAGGTGAAGATCGACGAGAAAAATCACCACACGTGGCTGTGGGCGCGCATCGGCAGGGCGCGGCCGGATGGCCAGTTCGACGTCATCGACAAATCGAAGGATTGGATCCGGCCCGAGCCCTGGACCCACGTGCTCTATCCGAACAAGTACTGTGACTTCACGGATCCGAGAATCGTCAAGAAGATCAAAGCCGGCGGCAAGGACAAGTCGGGCACGCTGGATAAAACTTAACCCCCCAAGGGCGTCCTGGGCCGGCAGGGACCGGCCGCGGACGCCGGTTTCTCAACCGGACGGGCATCCCGCTCCACGGCGGTTTGCCTGTCCGGTGGCAGTGGAACCGGGATTTTGGTTTCAACGGATGCGGCCGTCCTGAGCCAGCCGGCCCATCAATCAAGTTCCATTCCAGACGAATCAAGTCCTATGTTGAACCCCGCGATTGTCTCCCAGATCCTGGACGGCTTCAGCATCGTGGCGATCCTGCTCATCGCCTCCCTGGGGCTGGCGATCATCTTCGGCGTGGCCGGCGTGATCAACATGGCCCACGGCGAGTTCATCATGGTTGGGGCGTATACCGCGGCGGTCGTGCAGAACTTTCTGGGCGGAAACACCTTCGTTTCCATCCCGGTGGCGTTTGTCGTCGTGGCCGCCCTCGGCCTGCTGGTGGAAAGATCGGTGATCCGCTTCCTCTATGACCGGCCGCTGGAAACGCTGCTCGCGACGTGGGGTGTGGGGATCGCCTGCCAGGTGATCATCAAACTTATCTTCGGTCCGGAATTGTATTACGTGGGCGGCCCGAAGGTGCTGGACGGCCATTTTTCCGTCGGCGGGAATCTCCCCTTTCCCTACTACCGCCTGTTTCTGATCGGGGTATCCCTCGGGATGCTCTTCATCACCTATTGGGTGCTGTACCGCACCGACTTCGGACTGAAGGTGCGGGCGGTGCGCCGCAACCGGTCGATAACCAGTTGCCTGGGAGTAGACACCACCCAGGTCGACATGATCATCTTCGCCTTCGGCTCCGGCCTGGCCGGGGTCGCTGGAGCGATCGTGGCGCCCATCAAGACGGTTTCCCCCACGATGGGATTTCCATACGCGGTGGATGCGTACATGGTCTTGATCCTGGGCGGGGTCGGGAAACTTGTGGGCGTGGTGGCCGGATCGGCGGTGATTGGGGAATCCGAGACGGTGCTCTCCTTCGTGTACAACAACGTCATCGGCCAATTGATGGTTTTCATAACGATCGTCGTCCTGATTCGGATCTGGCCAAGGGGTCTTTTCGGATACCAGGAACGATGAGGGAAGCGGGAGTGTCGGCATGAAGGGCCGGTTCGCATTTTTCCCAAGATCCATGTTGATTCTTGGCGGAGCCATATTCGCGTTCCTCTTCCTCTATCCATTCTTCGGCGAGGAATTCCGGGTATCGATGCTCGGCATGTTCCTCTGTTTCACCATCCTGGCCATGAGTGTGGATCTGATTTGGGGATTTGTCGGGATTCTCAGTCTGGGCCACGCGGTCTATTTCGGGATGGGGGCTTATTTCGTGGCGCTATCCCTCAAGATTTCCTACGCGTCCGTGAATCCCACCCGGTACGGCAGCGGCATTCCCGACTTCATG
>JBGPEV010000111.1:0-7949 GCA_041482995.1 bacterium
ATCAAGCGGGCCTTGGCCTCCGCCATGCGGCTGAATATCCAAGGCTGCAAGATCATGGTGGCCGGCCGGCTGAACGGCGCGGAAATGTCCCGCACCGAATGGGTGCGCGAAGGCCGCGTGCCCCTGCACACGCTGCGGGCGGACATCGATTACGGCACGGCGGAAGCGCTCACCACCTACGGCTTGATCGGCGTCAAGGTGTGGATCTACAAGGGCGAAGACTACAACCAGCCCCGGCCCGTGCGGCGCAGGGCCGCTCCGGCGAGAGGATGACGCCATGCTGATGCCGGCACGGACCAAGTTCCGCAAGATGATGAAGGGCCGCAACCGCGGTGTCGCGGAGCGGGGTAGCAAGCTGCACTTCGGCTCCTTCGGCCTGCAGGCCGTGGAGGCGGGACTGCTCACGTCGCGGCAGATCGAGGCGGGACGCCGGGCGTTGACCCGCGAGATCAAGCGCCGGGGCAAGATCTGGATCTGCGTCTACCCGGACAAACCCATCACGCGGCGCCCGGCCGAGGTGCGGATGGGCGGCGGCAAGGGCGCGGTGGACCACTGGGCCGCCGTCATCAAGCCCGGCCGCATCGTGTTCGAGATGGACGGGGTGGAAGAGGAAGTGGCGATGAAGGCCCTGACCCTCGCCTCCTACAAGCTGCCCCTGCAGACGACGATCTTGAAACGGGGAGTGTAACGGATCATGAAACCGACGGAAATGCGCACCCTGTCCGCGGACGAGCTGGCGGGCAAGGTGGCCGCCTGGGAGGAAGATCTGTTCCGGGCGCGCTGCGAGAAGGTCGTGGGGCAACTCACGGCGACCCACACGATACCCGACCTGCGGCGCTCGATCGCCCGGGCGAAAACCATCCTGCACGAGAAACGCGATGCCGGCAGCGCAAAAGCAGGCCAGTAGTCCCGAAGGCGGCGCCGAGCGCGGCATGCGCAAGGTGCGCCAGGGCGTGGTGGTGAGCAACAAGATGCAGAAATCCGTGCTGGTGCGCGTGGAACGCACCGTCCGCCATCCGATCTACCAGAAGGTGTTGAAGCAATCGAAGAAGTACATGGCGCACAACGAGGACGCGTCCGTGAAGGAAGGCGACGTGGTGCGCATCATGGAATGCCGCCCGCTGAGCGCGCACAAGCGCTGGCGGGTGATCGAGGTGGTGCAGCGGAGTGTAACCGAGTAGCGGCGCTTCCGCCGCGGGGGCCCATGAGGGGCCGTCCGGCGCGGAGGCGGCGACTGAGGACGCCATGATTCAGATGCAAACCCGGCTCCGCGTGGCGGACAACACCGGGGCCAAGGAACTGATGTGCATCAAGGTGCTGGGCGGATCGCGCCGGCGCTACGCGACCATCGGCGACGTGATCGTCTGCTCGGTGAAGGAGGCGGTGCCCAACAGCCGCGTCAAGCAGGGCGACGTGGTCAAGGCGGTGGTGGTGCGCACGGCCAAGGAAGTGGGCCGTGCCGACGGGTCGTACATCAAGTTCGACGAAAACGCGGCCGTGCTGATCGACGCGAAGAAGGAGCCCCTGGGCACGCGCATCTTCGGGCCCGTCGGCCGCGAACTGCGGGCGCGCCAGTTCATCAAGATCCTGTCGTTGGCCCCCGAAGTGCTCTAGGGGCCTTTAGACGGGGCCGGGCAGGCTGCCGGACACCGGTCAAGGCTAAAGTCCGTCCGAAGACGACAGGAAGCTCCGCAACGGGACGCTCTAGGACAGGAAACAACGTGAGGAAGATGAAGACCGCCGCCCAGACCAAGCCGCCCAAGCCGCGCTTCAAGAAGGGCGATTCCGTGTTCGTGATCGCGGGCAAGTCCAAGGGCCAGTCCGGCGAAGTGCTGAAGGTGGACTGGAAGCGCAGCGTGGTGCTCGTCAAGGGCGTGAACTTGCTGAAAAAGCACACCAAGCCGCGCCGGCAGGGCGAACAGGGCGGGATCATCCCCATGGAAGGCCCGATCCACGTCTCCAACGTGCTGCCCCTGGACCCCGCAACGCGCAAGGGCGTGCGCAAACTCAAACCGGCGGCCGCGGGCGGTTGATGTCCCCCTGGGCCGCGGGGAACTGAAGCGATGCAGGACGGGGCCCGCGCCGATGCGGTGCCCGGAAACCCGAAACCCGTGGCGTACCGGGCCGACCGCCCGTTGGCCCGCGGAACCGGATTGAGAGCAGACGATGGCGAAGGCAGCAGAGAAGGCGGCCGCCAAAGGCGCCGCGAAGCCCGCGGAGAAACCCGCGCCCAAGAAGGCCCAGCCGATCCCCATGTCCCGGCTGCAGCAGAAGTACCGCCAGGAAGTGGTGCCGGCGCTCACCCAGGAATTCCATTACAAGAGCCCCATGCAGGTGCCCGGCATGGTGAAGATCACCGTGAACATGGGCGTGGGCGAAACGGTGATCAACGCCAAGGCGATGGATTCCGCCGTGGCGGAGTTGACCCGCATCGTCGGACAGAAGCCGGCCATCACGCGGGCCAAGAAGTCCATTGCCGCCTTCAAGCTGCGGGAGGGCATGCAGATCGGCGTGATGGCCACCTTGCGGCGCCACAACATGTGGCACTTCCTGGACCGCCTGATCTCGGTCGCCCTGCCCCAGGTGCGGGACTTCCGCGGCCTGCCGCGCAAGTCCTTCGACGGCCACGGCAACTACACGATGGGCATCCGGGAGCAGATCATTTTTCCCGAGATCAGCTTTGACGAGATCGACAAGATCCGGGGGATGAATATCTCCCTGCACACCAGCGCCAAGACGGACGAGGAAGCCCTCAAATTGCTGGAACTGATCGGCATCCCCTTCCGGCGCAACTAGCCGCGCGGCGGGAACACGCGCCGGTCGCGAAGCGATTCGGTTCACGAGCACTACGGTTCTTAGACTGACGAGACTCCATGGCCAAGAAGAGCAAGATCGCCAAAGCCAAGCGGCCGCCGAAATTCCAGGTGCGGGCGCACAACCGTTGCCGCTACTGCGGCCGGCCGCGCTCCTTCATCCGCAAGTTCGGCATGTGCCGGCTCTGCTTCCGCAAGCGCGCCCTCTTAGGGGAATTGCCCGGGGTGAGCAAGGCCAGTTGGTGACACCCGGTTTTCAGGCGAAAGAGGCAAGATGTCGATGACGGACCCGATCGCGGATTTCCTGACCCATATCCGCAATGCGATCATGCGCAAACACGCGTCGGTGGAAAGCCCGTCCTCCAAGTTGAAGGAGGAGATCGCCAAGGTACTCAAGAAAGAGGGGTTCATCGAGGACTGGAGCCAGTCCAAGACCCCCAGGGGAATGCTCCGCATCGTGGTGACGCTGAAGTACGACGCCCAGGGCGCCAGCGTGATCCGCGGGCTCAAACGCGTCAGCACGCCAGGGCTGCGCCGGCACGCCGGCTTCGACAAACTCAAGCCGGTGCTGAGCGGCCAGGGGATGGCCATCTTGACCACGTCCAAGGGCGTCCTGACGGATTTCGAGTGCCGCGACCAGAAGGTGGGCGGCGAGGTGATTTGCCACGTGTGGTGAGCCGGCGCCGGCATCCGGCGCGGTCAGCAGCAATAGGGCATCCGCGATAGGAATGGAAAGCCATGTCTCGATTGGGTAAACGGCCGATTCCCCTGCCCCAGGGGGTGAGCGTCCAGATGCAGGAAGGCCAGGTGCGCGTGAAGGGGCCCAAGGGCGAAAGCCTTTATCCCCTGCCCACCTTGGTAAGCCTGGAGGTGTCGGCGGACAAGATTCAACTGAACGCCGACTATCAGAACAACAAGGACGCCAGCCGCCTTCTGGGGACGGCCCATGCCCGCTTGCAGAACATGGTGAACGGGGTGGCGACAGGATTCGTCAAGAAGCTGCAACTGGTGGGCGTGGGATACCGCGCCGCGGTCGCCGGGAGCAACATGGAACTGTCCCTGGGCTTCTCGAAGCCGATCCGGTACCCGCTGCCCAAGGAAGTGAAGGCCCAGGTGGACAACAACACGCTGATCACGCTCAGCAGCCACGACAACGTGGTGCTGGGCCAAACGGCGGCCAACCTGCGCGCGCTGCGGCCCCCGGAGCCCTATCAGGGCAAGGGCGTGATGTACGAGAACGAGAAGATCCGCCGCAAGGCGGGCAAGACCGGCAAGAAGTAGGGAGAGGACATTGAGGATCAAGCGCCATGCCTAGACTCGCAAGCCGCCCGGAGCGGCGGGACAAACGCCGTTTCCGCATCCGGCAGAAGATTCAAGGATTGCCGACCAAGCCGCGCCTGAGCGTGTTCCGCTCGGCGAAGCACATCTATGTGCAGGCCATCGACGATCTGGCCGGCAAGACCCTGGCCTCGGCCGCCACGACCGACAAGGAGTTGCGGCCGACCCTGACGGGCTACCTGGGCAATTGCGCGGCCGCGACGGTGGTGGGCAAGGCCATCGCCCAACGCCTGCTGAAACTGGGTGTGGCAAATGCCGTCTTCGACCGCGGCGGCAACCGGTATCACGGCCGGATCAAGGCCGTGGCCGACGGCGCGCGGGAAGCCGGACTGAAGATTTGACGCCGGCGGCGCCCCAGCCCCAGGGGCCGCGGCAATCCTATACGGGAGAGGTGACCGGTGACGGAACGAACGGGTGAACGCAGCAGCGATCTGGTCGAGAAGGTCATCAAGATCAGCCGCGTGGCCAAGGTGGTGAAGGGCGGCCGCCGCTTCAGCTTTAGCGCCCTGGTGGTGGTGGGTGACGGGCGTGGGCGCGTGGGCTTTGCCCTGGGCAAGGCCAACGAGGTGACGGAAGCCATCCGCAAAGGCATCGAGCGTGCCTCGAAGACCCTGAAGGCGGTGGAAACCGAGGGCCGCAGCATTCCCCACGAGGTGACGGGGCGCTTCGGCTCCGCCCGCGTGTTCATGAAACCGGGCGGCGCGGGCGTCGGCATCATCGCCTCCGGCACGGTGCGGGCGGTGGTGGAAGCGGCGGGCATTCAGGACATCAGCGTGAAGTGCCTGGGCTCCCACAATCCCCACAACGTGGTGAAGGCGACCCTGAACGCCCTGTACGATTTGCGCTCCTTCGAGGAGGTTGCCGCGCGCCGCGGCATCCCCGTGGAGCGGATGCGCCTGGCAAGAGCGCACTAAAGGGAACCCATGGCCAAGGCTAAAGCGAAGATGGTGAAGGTGAAGCTGGTGCGGAGTTGGATCGGCACGCCCAAGGATCAGCGCGCCACGCTCACCGGGCTTGGGCTCAAGCGCATGAACCAGGAGCGCGAGCTGCAGGACTCGCCCACGGTGCGCGGCCTGATCTTCAAGGTGCGCCACCTGGTGGTGGCCGACCCGGCCACGCCCGGCGCCTGAGCGGCGCCCAAGGGATTTTCCGGGGCCCGGCAGCGGGGCCCTCTTCTTTACCGTGAGATGTGAGACCGACCATGAATCTGCATACGCTGAAACCGGCGCCGGGATCGCGCAAGCCCAGCAAGCGCCTGGGCCGCGGCCCGGGGAGCGGCCTGGGCAAGACTTCCGGGCGCGGCCAGAAGGGCCAGTACGCCCGCAGCACGGTGAACCGGCACTTCGAAGGCGGTCAGACCCCCCTCTACCGGCGGCTTCCGCGGCGCGGGTTCAATAACTCCAACTTCAAGGCCCAATTCCGCATCGTGAACCTGGCGGAGTTCACCTCGCGCCCGGCCCTGGCCGGAAAGTCCACGATCGGCGTTGAAGACCTGGTGGCCGCCGGCTCGATCCGCGGCGGGGATTTGCCCGTCAAGGTGTTGGGCGACGGCAAATTGGAGCGGGCCGTGACGGTGCAGGCGCACAAGTTCAGCAAGGCCGCCGAGCAGAAAATCCAGGCCGCCGGCGGCAAGGTGGTCGTCATCGCCGCCTCCTGACCCAAGGCCTACGCCCATGCTGAGCACCTTCCAAAACGCCTTCAAGATCGAAGAACTGCGCAACCGCATCATCTTCACGCTGCTGATGCTGATCGTCTTCCGGGCCGGGGCGCACATCCCCACCCCGGGCGTGGACAGCGCGGCCCTGGCCGCGTTCTTCCGCTCCCAGGAAGGGACGATCCTGGAATTCTTCGACATGTTCTCCGGCGGGGCGCTGGAACGGCTGAGCGTGTTCGCGCTGGGGATCATGCCCTACATCAGCGCGTCCATCATCATCCAACTGCTCACCGTGGTGTTCCCCTATCTGGAGCGGCTGAGCCGCGAGGGCGAGGCGGGGCGCAAGAAGATCACCATGTACACCCGCTACGGTACCGTGGTGCTGAGCGTGGTGCAGAGCTTCGGCATCGCCGTGGGGCTGCAAAGCATGTCCTCGCCGGACGGCGCCTCGATCGTGCTCGGCACCATGAGCCCCTGGGGCTTCCGCGTGATGACGGTGATCACGCTGACCGCGGGCACGTGCTTCCTGATGTGGATCGGCGAACAGATCAACGAGCGCGGCATCGGCAACGGGATTTCCCTGCTGATCTTCGCGGGCATCGTCTCCCGCATTCCCAATTCGATCATCAAGTCCATCCAACTGGCCGAAGCGGGCCAGTTGCACCTGCTGGCCCTGGCCGCAGTGACCGTGGTGATCGTGGCGGTGATTTTCGCCGTGATTTTCATGGAAACCTCCACCCGCAACATCGCCGTGCAATACGCGAAGCGGGTGCAGGGCAACCGCATGGTGGGAGGCCAAAGCTCGCACCTGCCGCTGAAGATCAATTCGGCGGGCGTGATTCCCCCCATTTTCGCCTCCTCGATCCTGGCGTTTCCGGCGACCATGGCCGGGTTCATCCAGGTGCCCTGGGTGCAGGCGATCGGGCGGCAATTGGTGCCCACGGCATTGCTCTACAATACGTTGTATGTCATCATGATCTTTTTCTTTTGCTTCTTCTATACGGCGATCCAGTTCAATCCAATCAAGATCTCCGAGGAAATGAAGAAGTTCGGCGGGTATATTCCGGGCATTCGCCCGGGCAAAAAAACCGCCGAATACATCAACCACGTGCTGACGCGCATCACTTTTGGCGGGGCGATTTACCTCTCGGTGATTTGCGTGCTGCCCGTGGCGCTGTTGTACTTCATGGATGTGCCGTTTTTCTTCGGCGGTACGGCGCTGTTGATCGTGGTGGGCGTGGGATTGGACACCGTGCGGCAAATCGAGGCGTTCCTGCTCAACCGCAATTACGACGGCTTCCTGCGCAAGAGCAAACGGCGGGTGGGCCTGCGGCAACTCCGCATTTGACTGGCGATTGACAAGGCGGACATGCGGCTCGTTTTTCTCGGTCCCCCCGGCTCCGGCAAAGGTACACAAGCCAAGCGGCTGGGGCAAAGTCAAGGCATTCCGCAGCTATCGACCGGTGACCTGCTGCGGTCGGTCGCGCGGAGCGGCACGGGATTGGGCCGCAAAGCGCAGACGTACATGGATGCCGGAAAACTGGTGCCCGACAATCTGGTGATAGAACTGATCCTGGAGCGGATGACACACGACGACTGCAAACACGGCTTCATCCTGGACGGGTTCCCGCGCACCCAGGTGCAGGCCGAGGCGCTGGACCGGGCGCTGCGGACTCGGCACATTCCGATCGACGCCGTGATCGACTTCGAGATCAACCCGGAGGTGCTGCTCGAGCGGCTGACGGGACGGCGCGTGTGTCCCAACGGCCATGGCGAATGGCACATCAAGTTCCACCCCTCCGTCGTGGCGGGGTTCTGCGACGTGTGCCACGCCCTGCTGGTGCAGCGGGAGGATGACCAGGAAGACCGCATCCGCATCCGGATGGAGATGTACCGCAAGGATACCGAGCCGCTGAAGCAATACTACGCGCAGCGGCAGCAGTTGAGGACGATCCAGGCCGAGGGCGATGTGGCGGCCATCACTCAGCAGATCGAGGCCGCGCTGAAAGGCATCGCGCGGCCCAGCTAGGACCGGCCCGGAACGAGGGCACACCGGCAGGCGATGTGAAGGAGGGCGCTTGGCCAAGGAAGACAGTATCGAGGTGGAAGGCACGGTGGTGGAATCCCTGCCCAACGCCATGTTC
>JBGPEV010000112.1:0-7910 GCA_041482995.1 bacterium
ACCTGCCGCATGCGCTCGGCGGCCGGCGCCATCAGTGCGCAATGGAAGGGCGCGCTCACGGTCAGCAGCTTCCCCTTGCACCTGGCCAGCACCCGCTTCACGGCCTCGGCGTTGCCCGAAATGGCAATCTGGCCCGGCGCATTGAAGTTGGCGGGGGAAACCACCTGCCCCTGGGCCTCCTCGCGGCAGATGCGCTCCAGTTCCTCCGGGTCGGCGCCCAGAATGGCCGCCATCGCCCCCACGCCCACCGGCGTGGCCTCCTGCATGAACTTGCCGCGCTGATAGACGGCTTTCACGGCGTCCGCGAAGGGCAGCGCGCCCGCGGCCACCAGCGCCGAGTATTCCCCCAAGCTGTGCCCCGCCAGACTGACCGGTTGGAGCGCCGCGCGGCCCGCCAGCACGCGGTGACAGAGCGTCGACACGGTGAGAATGGCCGCCTGGGTGTTGTAGGTCAGCGTGAGCTGGTCCTCCGGGCCCTCCATGCAAAGCTGCGTCAGATCGAAACCGAGGGCCGCATTGGCCTCTTCGAACACCTGGCGGGCCTCCGGATAGGCCGCGGCGAACGCCCTGCCCATGCCCACCTGTTGGGAACCTTGCCCAGGAAACACCAACGCGATGCCCACCCCCTGCTCCTTTTCCATACACATCGACAAAAATGATCAGCCACAGATGAACCTGGCGGTCCATCACGCCTAAATTTTCGGGTTATTGGCCACCTGCATGGCCCATCGCTCGCCTGTGGCCCCTATCCCTGCCCTTTCCCCCAAAAGCGGGGATAGGGTATTGCTTGCGCCACGCACGGAAGCTGACCGCGCTTCCCCGGTAGCCCCTGTCCATCCGCGTCATGCCTTTCCCCCGTGGGGGAAAGAGCCTGTCCTGAGCGCAGCGAATGGATGGCCGAAGGCCGGATTGAGGCCCCTCGGCCGAACGATGTGCCTCCGCCAAATCCCCCTCTGGATACCCCCGCGTCTTCGACCCATCCGAAAAACAAGCCGTGACGGTCTGCTAGCGCGGCGAAGCCGCAACCAAAGGATTCCAAGGACACCCAGGACTGCAACGGCAACAAAAGGTTTCGCGCAATGGCGCAAAGAAAAACTGCAACCGCCTGTTACCCTGGCGCAGCGTGGCCGCAGCCCACCGGCAGGGCGCGCGAACTCGACCGACTCCCTGCATGAAAAATCGTCGCGCCGTGCGAAGAAATCGGACATTGGTAGTACAGATAAGCACGGATCGATGCCGGCGAAGCCCCCATGTTCCGGAGACTGACTGCGCGCAAGAAGCATCGGACTGCTCTCCAAGGGGCTTCTGGAGCGGGTTGGCTGATCATGGGCGCGCAGTGCACGGCCCGTATCGCTGCATTGCGCCATCGCCATCCGCTTTTCTCATCCGTGTTCATCCGTGTCTATCCGTGGCTGCGGTGATGTCCTTGCGTTTATCGCTGCCGGCGACTCCGCGCCGCAGCGTCTGAGCAGCGTCAAAAAAAACGCCGGATAAGTCAAGCCACGCGGCCCAGTTCCTCGGCGATGCCGCGCACCAGATTTTGTTCCACGCACTGCCGGGCCACGTGCACGGCGGCCAGGATCGTGCGGGCGCTGGAACTGCCGTGACAGACGATGGCCACGTGTTGCAGTCCCAGCAGGGGCGATCCGCCCACCTGGTGATAATCCGTGCGCTTGGCCAGTTCCAGCAGGAAGCCGCGCACCATCCAATAGCCCAGCAGCGCCAGCGGCGAGCGCGCCCGGGCGTCCTTGGTGAGCAGGCGTACCTGGGACCCCACCGCCTCGGCGGTCTTCAGCACCAGGTTTCCCACGTAGCCGTCGCACACGAGCACGTCCGCCTTGCCGCGGAACAGGTCGCGGGCTTCCACGTTGCCGACGAACAGCAAAGGGCTCTGCCGCAACAGCTCGAAGGCGGCGCGGGCCAACTCGTTGCCCTTGCCCGCTTCCGTACCGTTGTTCAGCAGGCCCACCCGGGGTTGCTCAACCCCCAGCACGCGGCGGACGAAGAGTGCGCCCATCTGGCCGAACTGCACGAGATAGTGGGGCTTGCAGTCCACGTTGGCGCCACTGTCGATCAGCACCGTCGCGCCCCGCTTGAGCGGCAGGGTGGTGGCGATCGCCGGCCGGTCGATGCCCGGCAGCATGCCCAGCACGTGCTTGGCGGCCACCATGAACGCGCCGGAATTGCCCGCGCTGACGACGGCCTGGGCGGTCCCGTCCCGCACCAATTCGCAGGCCAGCCGCACGGAGGCCCGCGGGCGCTCACGCAACACGGCCGTCGGCGCATCCTCCATGCCGACGAAGTCCGGCGTATGGTGAATCCGAATGCGGTGGGGAGCGTGGCGCCAACGGCGCAATTCGGCGGCGATGCGCTCCTGGTCGCCCACCAGCACGATCTGGAGGCCCTCCTCCCGGCTGGCCCGGGCGGCGCCTTCGACCACGGCCCGGGGGGCGAAGTCGCCACCCATCGCGTCCAGGGCGATCACGGTCATGAGGTCCGTCCGGTTCACCCTGCCCGCTTGCGGCGGGACTCAGCGCCGCGCGAATTCACCCCAGCCCGTGCGGCGGACCATGCCGGCCCGCCGGGGCACGGGATGCCCTAGAAGTTCTCCACTTCCAGCACCGGCTTGCCCTTGAAATGTCCGCACTGGGCGCAGACGCGGTGGGGCAGGATCTGGGATCCGCAATTGCTGCAATGGATCAGCTTGGGGGCCTTCAGCGCGTGATGGCTGCGGCGGAAGCCCTTCATGCGTTTCGAGGTTCTACCCTGGGGTACGGCCATGATTCACTCCACACCATGAGATTGCCCGCGGCCCCGCCGGTCTGGGCGGAACCCGCGGGGCACGTCAACGTTTGTTCCGATCCGGCTCCCGCACGAACTTGCGCAGTCCCGCCAGGGGATGAAACGCCTCGTCGGGTTCCGTTTCCTGCAACACATCCGCCACGGAGCGTCCGCAGCACGTGCAGCATCCCTGCTCGTCTTCTTCGCAGGGCAACTCGGGGATCATCAGGATCAATTCGTCTTCCAGTACCGCGATCAGTTCGATCGCGTCTCCGGCGTAGAAGCTGACGTCCAGGTCCTCCACGGCCAACTGCGTATCTTCGCCCGGCGCGCCGACGGCCTGGGTTTCCGGCGCCAGGGTTACCTGCACCGGTTCATCGATCTCCACGGTGACGGGGTCCAGGCAGCGATTGCAGGTAACCCGCACCTTGGCCTGGATCGTCCCGGTCACTTCCACGTGGCCGCTGCGGTTCTTGAGCAGCACTTCGGCCAGCAGACTCTCCGTCTGCGGCCCCCAGAGGTCCACCAAGCGCGGACACTGGGCCAGTGCCATCCGCACGGACTGCCGCAGCCCGGTCGGGGCAATGCGGGACAGCGGAATGATCATCCCGTCCACCAGACCCTGCCCCCACCGCTCCACCCGGCTCCGGGCGCAATTGGGTAAATAGAAACGGTAGCGGGCATGGCGGAGCAAGTCAAGAATGGGTCCGGAGAGGTTAGGGATGACCAGGGCAAGTGCAAAGCCGGTTCCCTAGAACTCCACTCGGTGGCGGCGGGCCGCCTGGCCCGCCCAGCGCCGAACGCTTGCGGGAGGCGCCAGCAACTCTGCGCCACCCGCGGGCGGGACGCCCGCCCCACCGATCGCGCCCTGGGCGCCTCCGATGACCTAGCACTTGCCCTGCGGAGGTGACGCTCCGTGCAGGCCGGCCGGGGGCGGACATGCTAGCCTGGACGGAAATGCAGCGCTGAACCCTGCCGCCGCCCGCCACATCGGGAGATCCCCCGTGTAACAATTCCGGCGGCGGGCCGAATGGACATTGTGGATGGCTATGACCGCACGGCCCAATGCCTCCGGCGGCGACCTGAAGCACTCCGCGCTGGAGCGCGAGTTGTCCGGGTGGATGACCCAGGCCCAGCAGGGCGACGGCGAGGCCTACCGCGCCCTATTGGAAAAGCTGAGCCAGTTGGCCCGGCGCTACGTGCGCCATGCCCTGGGCCGGCGGCGCGGGCTGGACGAGGGGGACTGCGAGGACGTGGTGCAGGAGATTCTCCTGGCGGTGCACGGCAAGCGCCACACCCACGACCCCCGCCGGTTCTTCCTGCCCTGGTTCTACGCCGTCGCGCGGTACAAGGTGATCGACGAGATCCGGCGCCTGTCCTCGGCGCGGCAGGCCGTGAGCTACACGGAGGAACTGGAGATCGCGGGGCGGCCGGAGGACATCGGCGCGCGCATGGACGTCCAGCGCCTGCTGCGGGGGCTGCCCCACAAGCAGCGCAAGATCCTCCGTCTGGTCAAGCTGGCGGGGCTCTCCGTGGAGGAAACGTCCGGGCGCACCGGCTATTCCCAGGCGGACGTGCGGGTGAGCGTCCATCGGGCCTTGAAAGCGCTGCGGAAGCGCATGGAGTTGGCGGGCGATGAAGACCGATGAATTGATCCAGTCCCTGGTACTGGAGGCGCGGCCCGTGCGGCCGCTGGCTTCCCCCGCGCGGCTGGCCGCCGCGCTGGCCCTGTGCGCCGTCGCCGTGACCCTGCTGGGCGCGTGGCTGCTGGGCCTGCGGCCCGACCTGGGCGGCCAACTTCTCGACCGCCGCTTCCTGATGATCAACAGCATGCTGCTTATGACCTTGGGGGCAGCCGCGTTGGCCTTGGGCACGCTGGCCGTGCCCGGGCGGCGCCGGTTCAAGGTGCGGATCGCCTTCGGCCTGATCCTGCTGGCCGTCCTCATCGGCATGTTCCTGATGCGTCGGCCCTGGTTCTCCGGGGTGGGCTGGGGCCTCTGGTTCT
This sequence comes from bacterium, assembly GCA_041482995.1. Taxonomy (GTDB): domain Bacteria; phylum SAR324; class SAR324; order SAR324; family JACQKK01; genus JBGPEV01. The sequence continues at coordinate 4,787 of JBGPEV010000112.1, forward strand.
CGATCGGCGCCTATTGCACGGCCCGCACGCTGCTCCTGGGCGCACTGCCCGCGGCCGCGGGCCTTTGGATGCACCGGCACGGGGCGCCCATGCATCCCGCCGTGAGCGGCGGACTGATCGGCGGCGCCGCCGGGAGCCAGGGGGCCAACGCCATGGGCTGGGCCTGCGAGATCGACGAGCCCATGCACGTGCTCGTCTGGCACTTCCTCATTCCCTCCGCCTTGCTCGCCGTGCTGGGGGTGTGGGCCGGCCGCCGCTGGCTGCGCTGGTAGGACAGGACCTCCCGGCTGGATTGGCCCCCGTGGCAACGGCTCTCCACGCTCTTGCCCGCACCCCTCCCGCCAGGCCGCCGCACGCCGGCCCGTTCGGGCGGCGGCGCTGGGGCGCGTTGCCTCGGCCGGGGCGACTTCGGTACACTGCCGGTACGGACCCGGGTGGGTCCCGCGCCGCCGCGTTGCACGCCTGGAGGGAAGGAGACCCGTGGCCCAGATCGCCATGCCGCCCAGTTTGTTCAATTTCCGCTACACCACCCATCCGTTGCGGCTGACGTGGCGCTGGTTCTGTTATCTGGTGGTGCGGGCCTTCTACCGCCGGGCGGAGGCGCGCGGGTTGGAGCACTTTCCGCCACAAGGGCCGGTACTGGTGTGCGCCAATCACCCCAGCGCGCTGGTCGACGCCCTGGTGGTGCAGGCCGCCTGTCCGCGCCTGGTGCATCCGCTCGCCCGCAGCGGCTTGTTCAAGAACCCGCTGGCCTGGCCGATCCTGAAGATGATCCAGGCGGTGCCCATCTACCGGCGGCAGGACGCGTCGGACACGGCGCGCAACCAGGACTCCTTCGCGCAGTGCTACGGCCGGCTGCGCCAGGGCGGCGCGCTGATGATCTTCCCGGAGGGCGAGAGCCATTCCGATCCCGGCATGCACAGCTTCAAGACCGGCGCCGCCCGGCTGGCGCTGGGCGCCCTGGAGCGTGACGGGCGCGCGCCCACCGTGCTGCCTGTGGGGCTGAATTACACCGAGGTGGGGCGGTTCCGCAGCAGCGTGCTGGTGAAGTTCGGCCGGGCGCTGCCGGTGGGGCGGTTGCCGGGCGAAACGCCCGAGCAGGCCGCCGTGCGCATCACGGGCCAGATTCAGGCGGCGCTGCAGCGCATCACGCTCAATCCCAATAGCTGGGCCGAGTTGGAGACCCTGCGAAAACTGGAGCGCTTCTTCGCCTTGCGGAGCGGTAAGTACCGCCAACGCAGCCTGGACCAGCGCTTCCGCGCACTGCAAAAGCTGTTGCGCACCCAGCAGCAACTGCGCATGGCCGACCCGGAGCGGGTGGAGCGGATGCGCGACCAGTTGGACAGTTTCGACCGCCTCTGCCGCCGCATGGGGGTGTCGGACTATCACCTCACGGTCAGTTACACGCCCCGGCTGGTGACGCGCTTCGTTGCGCGCAGCCTGGCGGTGATTCTGCTGGCCCTGCCGCTCGGAGCGTGGGGTGCCGTAAATTCCATCCTGCCGTTCGTGCTGACCAAGCAACTGGCGATCCGGCTTTCCAGCGACCGCTACCAGTACGACACGGCGAAGATCTGCCTGGGCATGGCCTTCTTCTCCCTGTTCTGGAGCGTGCAAACCGCATTCGCCTATCGCTGGGCCGGTCTCAGCTGTGCGCTGGTCTACGCGGCGACGCTGCTGCCCAGCACGGCGCTCGCGCTGTACATGCGCCGGGAACGGAAGCGCATCCTGGACAACATCCGCGTGTTCTTCCTCTTCGCCCGCCGCAACGAGTTGCGGGAGTTCCTGGTGATCAAGCGCAAGGAACTGGAAAAAGAGATCCGCCACCTGGTCTTCCAGGCCATCCAGACCCCAGACGCCGCCTAGGAGCGCCTAACAGAACTGCAAACTGCCTCAACACAAAGGACACAAAGGACACAAAGGAACACGAAGAACAGCGAAATTTTCACGCCGACTCGTCGCGCGATGACCGGCTACCGGGTGGGGCGCGGGAATTCCAGCGCTTCCAAGTCGGCCGACTTCACGCGCGGGTCTCCGCGCAGGCGGTGCAGCAGCGCGACCAAATCGACCCCGGGCGGCGCAACGAAGGACAAGACGCGCCGATCCGCGGAAACCTGGCGCACGGTGAGGCCCAGCGCGAGTGCCAGGGCCTGCCCATCGGCGGGATCGTCGACCTGCACCTGCAGGGTGCCGGCCACCCCGGCGAAGGTGCCGGAGCCGGGGAGCGCCGGTGCGGGTGAGGGTGCGGGCGCCGATGGAGCGCTTGGAGTGGGCGGCGCCGGAGATGGAGCCGGCGCGGGCGCGGACGTGGGGGGCGTGGTGGCGGGCGGCGTCCGGAACCCGGGCGGCGGCGGGATCACGCTGGGCGTGTCCGGGGCGGGTCCGCCGGCGATTCCGGGTGGGGAGAACGTGCGGGCGGGCGGCGCGGACGGCCGCTCAGGGCGGGCGGTGGGCTTCGGGTCGGCGGCGGAAACGCCGGCGCCGCCCCAGCCGGCCAGCGCGGCGGCGACCAGCAACGCAATCTTGCGCCCAGGGCGAATCATGGCGGCCTTTCCCACCGGCGGCCCGGCAAGCTGGACCGCGCGGCGAACGTGGCGGTCAGCGCGGAGTGCGCACGTACTCGATCAGTTCCAGATCCGCCGCGGCCACGCGGGGGTGCGCCCGCATGCGGGCCAAGAGCGCGAGCAAGTCCGCGCCCGCCGGCGCCGTATAGAAGGCCACACGTCGGTTGGGGAACTCCCGCCCCAGCGCGATGCCCAGATCGGCGGCCACGGCCGGGCCGGCGGTGGCGTCGTTCAATTCCGCCCGGATCGCACCCGCCACCACCGCGAGCTTCTGGGTGCGCAGGTTCAGCACCACGGGCCGGGGATCCGCCTGGGTGGCCAGCAGCGCGGCGGGGGCGGATGCATTGGAAGGCCGGGGCGCGGCGGCTTGCTTGTAGAGCAGAAAGCCCCCTTTCTGCTCCAGCACCGGCCCGCCCGTCACACCGGCGCGGGCAAAGGCGGCGGCCGGCTCCTCGCCCAGGCGGCCGCCCAGCACGGCGCGCACTTCGGGCACCACGGCATAGGCCTGGCCGCGATTGTTCCATTGCGCGCCCCGCACCAGGCCCTCCACACCGGGCCGGGAG
>JBGPEV010000113.1:0-7879 GCA_041482995.1 bacterium
GCCGCGTTTGTCCATATGGCCGTGCTGGCCGGCCTGCTGCTCTGGCGCTTCCAGCACGGGAGTTGGCGGCGGGTTCGGCTCGCAGCGGCTGACGGTGTGCCCCAGACGGCCTGACCGCCCCATCCCATGGGGAAGGAATCCGGAGCAATGAGGCGCTGGGCGATTTTCTGCAATCCGACGTCAGGCAACTTCAACGGCCACCGGCTGGAGGAGATCCAGCGCGTCCTGCGCGAGGGCGGGGTGGAATGCCGGGTGTTGCCGACCGCCTATCGCGGCCATGCGGCCGATCTGGGCTGCGCCATCGCCGGCGTGGACTGCGTGGCGGTGTATGGCGGCGACGGCACGCTCAACGAGGCCGCGAACGGGCTGCTGGGCCGGGACCTGCCGCTCGCCTTCCTGCCCGGCGGCACGGCCAATGTGATGGCCCATGAGCTCGGCCTGCCTCAGGACCCCGTGCAGGCCGCGCGTCTGCTGCTGCGGGGAGAGACGAGGACGATCCTCCCCGGCGTGATCGGGAAGCGCGCGTTCCTGCTCATGGCGGGTTTTGGCTTCGACGGCATGGCGGTGCAGCGCGTTTCGCCGCGCCTGAAAGCGCGCCTGGGCAAGTTCGCCTACGTCTGGGCGGGACTGCGCTCCTGCGGCGCGCGGCACCCGCCGCTGCGCGTGACGAACGGCGGCCGCCCCGTGCCGGGTGGCCACTGGGCCGTCGTGGCCCGGGCGCGCCACTACGGGGGCCGCTATGTGATCGACCGGAGCGCCGGATTGACCCAGCCCGACTTGAGCCTGGTTGTCGTGCCGCAACGCGGCTTCCTGCCCTTTCTCGTGGGGAACCTCGGCTTGGGTGTGGGGCGCCCCTGGGGCGGCGCCGTCGTGCAACACGGCACGGCGTTCCGGATCCAGGCGGACACGCCCGTACCCGTGCAGGTGGACGGCGACGCCTTTGGCGCGGGGACGGAGTTTATCCTGGGACTCGCGGCGCAGCCCCTGCGCTTGCGCTTCCCCGGTGGCGCGGAAACGTGATACCTGTAGCCCACTTACCTTCGCCGCGGCAGCCATGCATCCCGTGTCCAAGATTCTCCGCCTGACCCTCGCCGTCCTTCTGGTCGTCGCACTGGGCACGTTCGGATATCACTTCATCGAAGGATGGAACTGGCTCGATTCCCTGTTCATGACCAGTATCACCATCACGACCGTGGGCTATGGGGAAACCCACCCGCTGGACGACGCGGGGCGCCTCTTCACCATCTTCCTGCTGCTGACGAGCGTCGGAGTGTTCGCGTATAGCCTTACGGCAATCGCTTCGCTCCTGATGGAGGCGCAATTCGGCACACTGCTCTGGAGGCGGCGCATGGACGCCAGAATCGAAGGCATGAAGGACCATTTCATCGTCTGCGGGTTCGGCCGCACCGGCTCATCCGTGTGCGACCCGCTGCGGCAGACCGGACGGGAAGTGGTCGTGATCGAAGGGCAACCGGCCCGCATGGAAGAATTGCGCCACCTGGAGATGCCCTTCGTGGAGGGCGACGCGACCCATGACGAGAGCCTCACGCGGGCGGGCATCGAACGCGCCAAGGGACTGGTCGCCGCGCTGGGCAACGATGCCGAGAACGTGTACCTGGTGCTCTCCGCGCGCCAGCTCAACCCCGCCCTCACCATCGTGGTCTGGGCTAGTTCCGCCGAGGCGGAACGCAAGGTGTTGCGGGCCGGCGCCACCCATGCCATGTCCCCCTATGTCCAGGGCGGAATCCGCATCACGCACCTGCTGACCGCCCCTCATGCCTTGGAGTTTCTCGACCACGCCATGGGCATGAGCGACCGCATGCGGCTGGGCGAGATTGAGATCAGCACCGGGTCGCCGGCGGTGGGACACTCCCTGGCCCAGCTGGGGATGCGGCGCGACCTGGGGGTGATCGTGATCGGCATCCGCCGCGCCGACGGCACCCTGGACTTCAATCCGGGCGCCAATGCCCTGCTGGGCGAAAAGGACGTCCTGATCGGCATGGGCAGCCCGGCGCAGATCGAGAAGCTGCGGGAGTTGGTTTGAGGAAACAAGCGGTTGGCCCCAACCCGGGCCTCGCAATTCGGCCAGAATCCGGCGCATTCGTGAGGCTGGGATGGTGGTAGCATAACAAATGTCCCCTGCGGCTATCATTTCTGAGTGCCTCGACTGGGGGAACGGCCGGTGAACCGGCCTCGGGGCGTCACCCCCCAAGCCCACCGGAGCGCGCCATGACCACCCTGCTGATCGTTCTTGCCTCGATCCTGTCCGTGTTCGCTCTGTATTCCGTGCTTGCTCCCCTCGCGCTGAACATCGGCCGCTTCCGTGGCGGCTTCCGGCTGAACTGCCCGAATGGCGGGCGATCGGCCGATGTGAAGTTGCACGCCGGCCGGGCTGCCCTGTCCACCGCCTATGGCGATCCGCAGTTGCGGATGCGGCGCTGCAGCCTGCAGCGGCCGGGTGAATGGTGCGATGAGGCCTGCTTGAAGGGCGTGGCCTTGTAGTCGGCCTTTTTCAAGGCAGGCTAACCCGAAGGCGCTGCTCCCGCTGTCGTTGAAAATGGGCCAGTGCCCGGTGGCGGGGGCCGACCGCACAGGACACGATTCGCTTCGGCCGCATCGGAGGCGGTTGCGATCGTTTCCGCACCCCACGTGGATTCGGGAGCTGCTTCGCCGCTTACTCCCGCTGCACCCCGCCCAGGGCCTCGGGTTGGTAGGGGCGCATGAGGAACCGCAGGGTTTCGCCCGGTAGGGGCACGATCTATCGTGCCCCTACAGCACGTCCCCGGTGCACCGCGCCGGATTGTCGACGATGTATTGCCGGATGCGGTTCAGATCGTCCTCGTTGCGGACGACGTGTTCGTAGTCGTTGCGCTGCCAGACCGAGGTGACGGGGGTGAGGTGCAGCGCCCGGGCCCGTCGCGTCACGGCGGCCTTGAAATTGCCGATGACCGTCGCCAACGACTTGGGCTGCGCGTCCCCAAATCGCCGCGGCGTAGAGGCACGATCTGTCGTGCCCCTACCCATGCCCGATTCCCGCACCACGGGAAGGGGCATGGCATGCCCCTACGATCGGTAATATTCGTCCTCGCTCCAGCGCGCCGGGTTGTCGACGATGTATTGCCGGATGCGGTTCACATCATCCTCATTCCGAACGACGTGCTCGTAGTCGTTGCGCTGCCAGACCGGGGTGGCGGGCGTTTGACGCAGAAGATTGATTTGCCGGGATGCCGCGGATTTGAATGACCTGACAACGATCGCCAGAGAATCCACGCCCAGGTTGCCATATTTCCTTGGTTTCGAAGCCTGGGTAGGGGCGCAGCATGCTGCGCCCCTACGGGCGCCCAATGGCCCGTGCGGTTGGATCACAATGATTCCGTGAATGTGATTCGGCATGACGACAAATTCATCAAGAACGACAAACGGGAAATGTCTCGGAATTTCGCGCCAACAGCTTACGGCCGTCTCGCCATAGGTACTTATCCGCATCCGCTGATCCGCAACGTCACCGAAGAGGCCTTCACGATGGAAGGTACAGATGGTTACGAAATACGCTCCGGGCGTTGCGTAGTCGTATTCCTGTAGGCGAACGGTGCGCCTGCGCTGCGGATTCGCACGCGGTTCCATCTCTTTCCCCTACTCCCGCTGCACCCCGCCCATCGCCGAGGGTGTGTAGTGGCGCATGAGGAACAGCAGGGTTTCGCCCAGCACCTTGCGGCTGTAGCCGGGCAGGACGATGCGGGAGACGGAGCCCAGCTTGAGGGCCTCCTCGGGATTCATCAGCTCCTGCTCGTAGCGGCGGGTCAGTTCGGCCATGCGCCGGTCGCGCTCGGTTCCGGCGGCGTGGGGATCGGCGGCGCGGCGGCGCTGGTACTCGGCGTTGATCTGGCGGAACTCGTCCTTGTAGATGAACTGGCGCCCCGCCGGGCCCATCACGGCGATGCGCGCGGAGGGCAGGGCGAACACCGCGTCCGCCCCCGTCGGATAGTTGTTGTAGGAGGCATAGGCGCCGCCGTAGGCGTTGCGCACGATCAGCAGCAGACGCGGCACCCGCAAATCGATGATGGCGTCCAGCATGGCGCGCCCGGCCTGCACGATGCCCGCCCGCTCCTGCTCGCTGCCGGGAGCGAAGCCGGTCACGTCCTCGATGAAGATCATCGGGATATTGTAGAGGTTGCAGAAGCGGAAGAAGCGCGTCGCTTTCTGCGCCGCCGCCACGTCGATGTAGCCGGAGTTGACCGCGCTGTTGTTGGCGACGAAGCCCACCACGTGCCCGCCCATGCGGCCGTACGCGGTGATGATGTTGCGCGCCCGGCCCGGTTGCAGTTCCAGGTAGTCCCCGTGATCGACCAGTTGCTGCAGAAACAGCGTGATGTCGAACGGCGTGTTGAAGCCCGAGTTGGGCGTGGTGAGCGCCCGGTGCAGCAGGATCGCCTCTTCCTCCATGTAGGTGTCGATGGGATCGGATGTGGGCATGAACGGCGCGGCGCTGTGGTTGTTGTCCGGCAAATAGCCGAGCAGCTTCACGGCCAGGCGCAAGGCGTCGGTCTCGGATTGCGCCGTGAGGTCCACCACGCCCGAGGCGGAGTGCACCGCCGGTCCGCCCAACTCGTCCGGGGTGATCTGCTCCCCCAGCGCCTCGCGCACGACGTCCGGGCCGGTCAGGCCGAAGAACGTATGGGCGGGCTGGATCACGTAGGAGGCCTGACGCGGCAGGTAGGAACCGCCGCCCGCGTTGAATCCGAACATGATCATGATGCTGGGTACGACGCCGTTGATGCGCCGCATGGCGGTGAAGGCCTGGGCATAGCCGTCCAACCCGCCCACGCCCGCGGGAACGAACGCGCCCGCCGAGTCGTTCAGGCCGATGACCGGGATGCCGTTCTCCGCCGCCAAGTAGAGCAGCTTGGCGAGTTTCATCCCGTTGGTGGCGTCCATGGACCCGGCGCGCTGGGTGAAGTCGTGGCCGTACACCGCCACGTCGCGCCCGCCGATGTCCACGATCGCCGTCAAGATCGAGGCGCCGTCCAGGTGCTGGCCCCAGTTCTGGAAGAGGAGATTGGGCTCTTTATCGCTCAGCACCCGCACCCGCTCCAACACCGTCATGCGGCCCTTGGCGTGCTGCTGCAGGATGCGGGCGCGGCCCCCCAGTTCCAGGGGTTTCCGCAACAGTTCCTCGCCCCGCGCCACGGCCCGGTCGTAGTCGGTCCGCGACGGGGGCGGCGCGGCGCGGCGGCCGGCCTCGAAGGGATTGTCCAGCCGCACGTCCTGGGGCGCAGCGTCGGCTTTGCGGGTGCGGTCGGTCACGGGCGGCCCTCCGGCTGGGAATGCGGATTGGGCGCATCATCCCCCGAGCGCGCGGCAGGGCGCAAGCCTTGCCGGTTCCGGACGCCGGTTTCGCCCCTCAGGGCGCGGACGCGGCCTGCCAACGCCGGTAGCCCCGCACGTTGAGGGCGAAGAACAGCGCATTGGCGATGGGGTTGGCGAGGCTGCCCGCCAGGATCCCAAAGGCGAACCAGCAACCGGCCGCCACCATGCCCACCAGGAAGCCTGAGCGCCGCTGCTCCCCCAGCAGCCAAAGAGAGATCAGTGTGCTGGCCATCGCCAGCCAATCGACGCCGTAGTAACGGAACACCAGGTCCATGCGCCCTCCGATGATGAATTGCCGGCCGCGCCCTGTCCGGGCGAACCGTCAGCATACACCTGGCCCGTGGTTGGGGACGACGGTCCCCAGCGGCAGCGCGGGCGGCGCTGGAAGCAGGGCAACCGCATTCTCGATCAGACTTCGGAAGAAGCGGGTAGCGGCGGGCCTTAAGGCCCGCCCGGACACGCGCGGACGGGCCAGCGGCAGCGCGGGCGGCGCCGACGTTTCCCACAGTTGCAATTTCCCCCTGTAACTCCAACAATCGTCGGGAGGGACCCGGCAGCGTGGATTTTGCGGCGTCCCATCATCGGTCTGGCCTGAGCCGGCCGGTCTTCCGCCTGCTCAGTGGCATGGATGGCTGCTCGGCATGAACGCGTCCTTCTCCTCCCCTGCATCGTCCCTGCGCTGGCTCTGGCTCACCCTGGCCTGGCTCGTGGGCGGGCTCTTCTGCATCGCGTTCGGCGTCATCGTCGGCTTCGAGCTGTGGGCGCCCAAGGTGGTGGAGGAATTCCACGCCGTCGCCGCCAGCACACCCAACAACACGCTCATCTACGCGGACAGCGGCGAACTGGTCGCCGCCATCCAGGGAGCGGAGGACCGCCACTGGGTGCCCCTGGCCAAGATCAACCCCTACATGCAGAAGGCGGCGGTCGCCATCGAGGACCGGCGCTTCTTCCTGCACAAGGGCATGGACCCCGTGCGCCTGGCGGGCGCCATCTGGGCCGATCTCAAGACCTTGTCCTACGAGCAGGGCGGCAGCACGCTCACCCAGCAATTGGTCAAGCTGAGCCTGCTCTCCTCCGAGCGCACCGTGCAGCGCAAGGTGAAGGAGCTGTTCATGGCGATGGCGCTGGAGCAGCAACTGCCCAAGCTGCAGATTCTCGAGGCCTACCTGAACCGGGTCTACCTGGGCAACGGCGTGTACGGCGTGGAGAAAGCCGCCCAGGTCTACTTCAACAAGTCGGCCGCCGACCTGTCGCTCAACGAGGCGGCCTTCCTCGCTGCGCTGATCAAGAAGCCGGAGGGCTATTTGCAGGCCGCCGACGATGGCTCGGATTCCACCGCGCTGCCGCTGTCCAAGCTGGAGCCGCTCCTGCGCCGCCAGCGGCTGGTGCTGGAGACCCTGCACCGGGTGGGCTGGATCTCCGACGAGGAATTCCGCGCCAGCGCCAAGCAGCCCCTCACCGTGCTGCGGCCCCGGGCCGAGCTGAGCACCGCGCCCTACTTCGTGCAGCAGGTGCTCAAGGAGCTGAAGGAGTTGCTGGCCGTCTCCCACATCTCCGGGCGGGGCTACCGCGTGGACACCACGCTGGACTTGCATCGGCAGCAGGTGGCGGAGGAGTTGGCCGCCCGCGTGGCCCGGGAGAACAAGGAGGCCGGCCAGGCGGCCCTGGTGTCACTGGAGCCCGCCACGGGGTACGTGCGCGCCCTGGTGGGCGGGGTGGACTACCAGCGCTCGCAGTTCAACCGGGCCACCCAAGCCCAGCGCCAGCCGGGCTCGGCCTTCAAGCCGCTGCTGTATGCGACGGCCCTGGAGCACGGGTTCACGCCCACGGCCGTGTTCTATGACGAGCCCGTGCGTTTTTCCTGGGGCCAGGCGAGCGGGCAGTTCCAACGGCACGTGTCCCTCGGCGTCACGCTGCCCGGCGCGCCGCCCGGCGCCGATCCCGCGGGTGAACCCGCCGCCGCACCCCCGGTGGACGGCGCTTCCCCCGGCGCCCCCGCCCCACTGGGCGAGCCGGAGCAAGTCTACGCGCCCCACAACTTCGACGGCCGCTACGGCCTGCCCGCGTTGGCGCGGGGGGAATCCGAAAGCGCGCCCGACCGGCGGATGACGCTGGGCCGCGCGCTGGAGCTTTCCAGCAACGTGATCGCCGTGCAGTTGCTCGATCAATTGGGCATGAGCGCCCTGGCGCAGCAAACGCGGCGCTGGGAGATCCCCATCAAGACGCAGAACGGCCTGTGCGTGGCCCTCGGTTGCTCGGAAACGACGCTGCTCGCGCTGACATCGGCCTACGGCTCCTTCGCCAACGGCGGGCTGCGCGTCCCGCCGGTGTTCATCAAGAAGGTCACCAACAGCAACGGCGACGTGCTCTTCCAGTACGTCCCCTATCCGCCCGAGCCCGTGCTCAGCCCCTGGACGGCGTTCGAGATGCGCAAGCTGCTGCAAGGGGTGATCGACCGGGGCACGGGCACGCGCGCGCGCATCGGCCGCCCCGCCGGCGGCAAGACCGGCAC
>JBGPEV010000114.1:0-7877 GCA_041482995.1 bacterium
CATGTGAGACAGGGATGGAAGCGCGCTGGGAGCACTTCGAGCATGAGGCGGACATGGGCGTGCGCGGCCGCGGTGCCACGCGCGCCGCCGCCTTCGAGCAGGCCGCCCTGGCGATGACGGCGGTGGTCACCGACCCGGCGGGCGTGCGGGCGAGCGAGGCCGTCGCGATCCAGTGCGCGGCCCCAGACGACGAGTTGTTGCTGGCGGACTGGCTCAACGCGTTGATTTACGCCATGAGCACGCGGAAGATGGTGTTCGGCCGCTTTGCCGTGACGCTGTCCGGCCACCGCCTGGAAGCCACAGCCTGGGGCGAGCCGGTGGATGTGGCGCGCCACCAGCCCGCCGTGGAGATCAAGGGCGCGACGTATACGGCACTGGCGGTGCGGCAAACCGCGGACGGCGGCTGGGTGGCTCAGTGCGTGGTGGATGTGTGAGGGAAGCCCAGTCGAAAGTTGAAGAGTTGAAAGTAGAAGCGCCGGATGTCTCAGGTGTGCTGGCAGTTCTATCCGTGTCATCCGTGAAATCCGTGGCTAGGCAGTTCCAACCTGGATCGGTCCATGGACCCCGCCTCCTTCACCCGCGTGTCCGAGTACGAGTGGCGCATCGAGCCCACGGGGCGCATGCGCGTGCCGGGGGTGATCTACGCCGACGAGGCGCTGATCGCGGACATGGACGAGAAGGTGCGCGAGCAAGTCACCAACGTGGCGGCGCTGCCGGGCATCGTGCAGGCCAGCTATGCCATGCCGGACGCCCACTGGGGCTACGGCTTCCCCATTGGCGGCGTGGCGGCCTTTGACCCGGCCCAGGGCGGCGTGATCTCCGCGGGCGGGGTGGGGTTCGACATTTCCTGCGGCGTGCGCTGCCTCACGACCGGACTGACCGTGGACGATCTGGAGGCGGCGAAGCGGGAGTTGGCCGACGCGCTCTCCCGCGAGATTCCCGCCGGCGTGGGCAGCACGGGGCGCATCCGCCTCAACGCGCGGGACATGACGGCCATGCTCGAGGGCGGCGCGGCCTGGGCGGTGCAGCGCGGCTGGGGCGAGGCGGCGGACCTGGAGCGCGTGGAGGAACACGGCCAGATGCGCGGCGCCGTGGCGGAGGAGGTCTCGGACCAGGCCCGGGAGCGCCAGCGGGACGAGATGGGCACGCTGGGTTCGGGCAACCACTATCTGGAAGTGCAGCGCGTGGCGGAAGTGTACGGGGGCGACTCCGCTATTCCAAATCCTGCCGAGCGCCTGGGCCTGCGGGTGGGGGACGTGCTGGTGAGCATCCATTGCGGCTCCCGCGGATTGGGCCACCAGATCGGCACGGACTACCTGCGCCGCATGGCGATTGCCGCGGCGGAGGCGGGCATTCCCCTGCCGGAGCGCGAGCTGGCCTGCGCCCCCATCGATTCCCCCGTGGGCCAGGCCTACCTGGGGGCCATGCGGGCGGGCATCAACTGCGCGCTCGCCAACCGCCAGATCCTCACCCACCTGACCCGTGCGGTGTTCGCCGACGTGCTCCCCAAGGCCGCGCTGGGGCTGGTCTATGACGTGTCCCACAACACCTGCAAGGTGGAGGAGCACGCGGTGGGCGCGGCGCGGCGCCGCCTGTTCGTCCACCGCAAGGGCGCGACGCGGGCCTTCGGGCCGGGTCACCCGGACCTGCCGGAGGCGCTCCAGGCGCTGGGCCAACCGGTGCTGATCGGCGGCAGCATGGGCACCTGTTCCTACGTGCTGCTGGGCACGGCCGAGAGCGAGCGCCGGGCGTTCAGCTCCGCCTGTCACGGGGCGGGCCGCGCCATGAGCCGCCACGCCGCCTCCCGGCGCTGGAAGGGCCGCCAAGTGGTCGATGAGCTCGAGCAGCGCGGCATCCTCATCCGCAGCCCCTCCCTGCGCGGCGTCGCCGAGGAGGCCCCGGGCGCGTACAAGGACGTCACCGCCGTCGTTGACGCCGCCGACCATGCCGGCCTGGCGCGCAAGGTGGCGCAGCTCATCCCCATGGTGTGCGTGAAGGGGTAACGGCGGTTCCGGGTTCCGGGTTCCTCGTTCCTGGTGAATCGCACCCCCCTCATCCCCCCGGCCCCCTTCTCCCCCCGTAAACGGGAGGGAGAAGGGGGAGCATTCCGGCCTTGTACCAGCAGTCTAGGTCGATTGGGTTTGTTCCGTGCGAAGGGGTGTCGCCTGAATGAGTGTCGCTATTACGGTGTTTCAATTCAACGGCCGGCGGCCTCAACGCAGGCGGCAGGAAAGGACACGAAGAACGGCCAAGGGAACCACCGATGGACACCGATAAACACCGATGAACGGGCAACCACAAGGCGGCCACGGATCGGACGGATGGACACGGATGGAACGGCGAACGAAAATTGGAACCACCGATGGACACCGATGGACACCGATACGATGGCGGCTTGTCGGATGGGGGCGGATTACATAGGGTAAGGTCATCTCAGTTCTGCCAATCGATCACCCTGGGCGAGGGAGCGCCATGGCGGGTGCGTTGCGGCTCAGTCCGACCAGCAAGCCCATCAAGCAGTTCTATGCTGACTTGGCGGCCCTTGAGGAACAGGGGCAGACCAAGGAGACGAGCGTCCGCGCGCCGTTCCAGGAATTGCTGACGATCTGCGCCCGCCGGATGAAGTGGCATTTCGTCTCCGAGCAGGACCTGACCGGCAAGGCCAAGGGCAAGGTGATCGATGGCGTCGTGAAGGACGAGAATTCCCTGCCCCGGGGCTACTGGGAAGCGAAAGACGATGCCGACGATCTGGACGATGAAATCGCCAAGAAGTTCGGCAAGCACTACCCCACCGACAACATCCTGTTTCAGACGCCGTCCCGCGCCGTGATCTTCCGGGGGCGGGACGAAAAAGTGTTCGACGAGGATATTCGCCAGCCCGAGCAATTGGTCGCGGCGCTGGAGACTTTCTTCGGCTACAGCACGCCGCAACTGGAGGATTGGGGCGGTGCCGTCGATGAATTCAAGGAGCGGATTCCCGAGTTGGGCCGCAAGCTGGTCGCGCTGATCGAGGAGCAGCGCAAGGAGAACCCCAAGTTCGTCGCCGCCTTCGAGGACTTTGCCGCCCTCTGCCGCCAGTCCATCAACCCCAACCTGGCGGACGCGGCGCTGGAGGAAATGCTGGTGCAGCACATCCTGACCGAGCGCATCTTCCGCTCCGTGTTCGACAACCCCGACTTCATCCAGCGCAATGCCATCGCGGCGGAAATCGAAAAGGCGGTGACCGCGCTCGCTTCCAAGACGTTCAGCCGCGCCGAGTTCATGAAGCCGCTCGCCCGCTTCTACGAGACCCTGGAAGCGACCGCCAAGTCCATCCAGGACTTCGCCACCAAGCAGGCGTTCCTCAATTCCCTTTACGAGCGGTTCTTTCAGGGCTTCGCGGTGAAGGCGGCGGACCCGTTGGGGATCGTCTACACGCCCCAGCCCATCGTGGAGTTCATGGTCAACAGCGTGGAGGTGCTGCTCAAAAAAGAATTCGGGCTGAGCCTGAACAGCCAGGGCGTACACATCATCGACCCCTTCGTGGGCACCGGCAATTTCATCGTGCGCATCATGCGCCACATGTCCCCGGCGGCCCTGCCGCGCAAATACGCCGACGAGTTGCACTGCAACGAGGTGATGCTGCTGCCCTACTACATCGCCTCCCTGAACATCGAGCACGAGTATCTGGAGTGCGTGGGCCAGTACGAGCCGTTCCCCGGCATCTGCCTTGTGGACACCTTCGAACTGGCGGAAACCCGGCATCCCAGCCTGTTCACCGAGGAAAACACCGCCCGGGTGGAGCGCCAACGCGCCGCCGACATGATGGTGATCATTGGGAACCCGCCCTACAACGCCCATCAGGTCAACGAAAACGACAACAACAAGAACCGCAAATACGCCACCATCGACGGGCGGGTCTCGGAGACCTACGCGAAGTCGTCAACCGCCTCCAACAAGAACGCGCTGAACGATCCTTACGTGAAGGCGTTCCGCTGGGCGACGGACCGCCTCTCGGAAAAGGCGGACCACCGCGGCATCGTCGCGTTCGTGAGCAACAATAGCTTCCTCGACGACTTCGCCTTCGACGGGATGCGCTTGCAGTTGATGCAGGACTTCGATGACGTCTACATCCTGGACCTGCACGGCAACGTGCGGAAAAATCCGAAGCTCTCCGGCACCACCCACAACGTGTTCGGCATCAGGGTCGGGGTGAGCATCAACCTCTTGGTGCGGCGCGGTCCGGGAAAGCGGAATGGCAAAGTTCACTACGTGCGCTGCGGTGAGGACTGGCGAAAGGAACAGAAGTACCAGTGGCTCGACGAGTTGCAGGAGGTTTCGGGGGTCTCCTGGACAACGACAGTCACGAAACCATCGGCACTCTGGCTGCGAGACGGACTGCGACGGGAGTTCGACAAGTTTTCGCCTATGGGAACCCGGGAGGCCAAGCGGATCAAGCTCGGCACGGAAGACACCTCCCCGGTGGAAACGGTCTTCAAGACCTACAGCAATGGCGTGACAACAAATCGGGATGCTTGGGTGTACAACTTCAGCTCCGCCGCACTGTCCGGCAACATGCAGCGCATGATTCGGGAATACAACCGAAACGTTGTCGAATGGAAGATGGTGCGAGAAAGCCAAAGGGCTAAGACAACGAACGCAGAAGAACGTCGCCAACTTGACGACTTCGTAGAACAGGACGGGAGGAAGATCGCTTGGAGCCGCGACCTCAAGCTCGCCGTGCTAAGGGGCATGAGGGTGACGTTTGACAAGGAAAAGATAAGACCTGCGCTTTATCGACCGTTCTGTCGTGAATTTCTCTACTTTGACTCAACTTTGAATGAAGAAATTTACTCCACGCCCCGACTCTTTCCGATCACTGCCGCCGAGCGAGAGAACCGTGCAATCTGCGTTACCGGCTTGGCTTCCACACATCCGTTTCTTGCGATCGTCAGTGACTCCATTATTGATTTCAACACCGTTGGATTTGGTGCCGGTGCCCAATGCTTCCCCTTCTACACGTACGCGGAGGACGGCACAGGCCGCACGGAGAACATCACCGACTGGGCGCTGAATCGCTACCGCGAGCACTACGGCAAGCGGGTCAGCAAGTGGGACATTTTCCACTACCACTACGCCGTGCTGCATCATCCCACGTACCGCGAACGCTACGCGGCCAATCTACGAAAAAGCCTGCCGCGCGTGCCGCTGGTGGCCAACACCGAGGACTTCAAGGCGCTCGTGAAGGCGGGGGAGAAGCTGGCCGACTTGCACGTGAACTACGAGCAGAGACAGGAGTACAGGCTGCGCGAGGTGTGGACGGAAGGCGTGAAAGCCAACCTGCGGGTCGAGAAGATGCGGCTCAGCAAGGAGCGCACGGGCCTGGTCTACAACGAGACGCTGATCCTGGAAGGGATTCCAACCCAGGCGTTCGACTACAAGCTGGGCAGCCGCAGCGCGCTGCAATGGGTGATCGACCAGTATCAAGTGAGCGTGGACAAGGCGAGTGGCATCGAGAACGACCCCAACCGGGACGACGATCCGGGCTACATCATCGGCTTGGTGAAGAAGGTCATCACCGTGAGCCTGGAGACGCAGAAGATCATCGGGGCGTTTCCGGAACTGAAGATCGCGAAGCTGAGCTAGCCCGCCTACCTCCGCGCCCTCCCCCTCCCACCCTCTCTCCCGCTTGCGGGGAGAGGTGCCTTCAAAAGATGCGCCTCCGCCCCCTCCGCCTGTGCCAGGGTCAGTTCCCCCGTCGCCTTTCAGCTTTTTGCGGTTCCGTTGGCGTGCAGCGAGAGCAGGGCATAGATCAGGGCGCAGGTGGGGGTGGGCA
Source organism: bacterium (assembly GCA_041482995.1). Classification (GTDB taxonomy): domain Bacteria; phylum SAR324; class SAR324; order SAR324; family JACQKK01; genus JBGPEV01. Next base: position 5,816 of record JBGPEV010000114.1, read on the forward strand.
CGCCAAGCTGCTTGCCCTGCCGCACGACGGCGCCGTGCACCACGTCCAGCTCCAGCGGGCGGCCCGCCACCACGTCGCGCATCATGGACGACGTGGAATCGGGCGCGTAGCCGTCCAGCAGGGCCAGGCCGTGCTCAACCACGTTGGGGGGCAGGGCCAGGCCCTTGCGGCGGGCGACGGCCTCCACTTCACGCATCACGGCGATGAAGACCCCGCGCACGCCCGGGTGGCGCTGCACCGCGCCGAAGGTGGCCCGCGCCAGGGAGAGCACCCCGCCGGTGGCCGCGAAGAAGACGAGCTTGGTCCAGGTGTCCCGGGTGATGTCGTCGGAGACCGTGGCGGGAATACCGGCGCGCTCAAGCAGCGCGCGCACGGTTTCCGTGCGGGCGCTCGGGCCGCCGCTGGGCTCGCCCAGGCGGATACCGTCCTGCCCCAGCTGGCGCACGCTGCCAGGCGCCAGCGTGACGGCGCCCGTATACGTGATGCCGCCCAGCAGATGCTCCATGCCCAGCACCGCGCCCAGCCGTTCCGCGATCTCCACCCCGTTCAGCACGGGCAGTACCAACGTGCCCGCACCCACCAACGGGCGCAGGGCGGCGGCCGTGCCCTCCAGGTCGTAGGCCTTGACGGTCAACAGCACCAGGCCGGCCGGGCCGACGCTCTGGGGGTCGTCGCTGGCCGTGACCGGCGCGACCGAGAAGTCACCCAGCGCGGCGCTGGTCACCTGGATGCCCCGCTCGCGCAGCGCCTGCAGGGTCGCGCCCCGGGCGATGAACGTCACGTCCTCGCCGGCCCGCTGCAGCCGCGCGCCGAACAGGGCGCCCAATGCTCCGCTGCCGAAGATGGCGATGCGCATGCAGCCTCCCCTTGGTGTGAAGCGTTCGGCGGATCGCGGTCCGGGACCCTTGCGCCAATGCCGGCCGCACCTCGGCGACCGGGGCGGCACCGCCGTTGCGGGGAGGTTCACGGGTGTAGGGGCCCGGCTCTCGCAAGTCCCCCAAAGCCTTGCGGTCCGGAAAGCCGCATCCTACAGCAGCGCCGCGAGCTTTTCGATCCGTTCCAGGGCGGCCGCCGGTGCCTCGGGCCGCAGCACGTACAAGATGCGCGTCGCGCCCGCATCGAACCAGCGCCGCATCTCGTCCCGCTCGGCCCGGAAGCCGAACAGGGTCACGTCCAGGCGGGAGGGGTCCCGGCCGCGCTCGCGGAACAGGGCCTCGATGCGCTTGCGCCCGGTCTCGATGTCCCGGGTCGTTGCCGTGCCCGTGTTGAGGGGCAGCCACCCGTCGCCGTAGTCGGCCACCCGCTCAAAGGCCTGGTCCCGCATGCCGCCGATCAGGATCGGAGGATGGGGCTTCTGCACCGGCTTGGGATAGCTCCACAAAGGGGGAAAGCTCACGTACCGGCCCTGGAAACTGGCCGGCTCCTCCGTCCAGAGAGCCTTCATCGCCAGGACATACTCGCGCGTTTGCGCCCAGCGGCGGGGAAAGTCCACCCCCAATAGCGCGGATTCCTCCCGCAGCCAGCCCGCGCCGATGCCGAAGTGAAAGCGTCCGCCGGAGACGAGGTCCAGGGTCGCCACTTCCTTGGCGGTGACGATGGGGTGGCGCTGCGGCACTAGGCAGACGGCCGTGCCCAACTTGAGCGTGGTGGTCGCACCCGCGGCGGCCGCCAGGCCCACGAAGGGGTCCGGCACGTGCTTGTAGCCGTCCAGCGAGGCGGTGCCGCTGGGGAGGGGCGTTGCAACCGTCACCGGAATCGCCGCGTGCTCCGGCAGCCAGAGCGAATCGAAGCCCAGCGCCTCCGCCCCGCGGGCCAGGGTGACCACATCCAACGATGCTTGCGCGGCGAATGCCATCACCAGGCCAACGTTCATGGGAGGACTCCAGAATGGAGGCGCTTGGGAGGTTTGGAGTGGAGTGAACCGCGGCGCGGGAGCAGCCAGGGCAACCGCATGCTCGGAAGGACCGCCAACACGTGCCGGGTAGGACGGGCCGGAGCCTGCCCTGAGCCCGCCGAACGGGTGCCCGTCCGCGCGCGGAATTGCCGGCGCCTCCCGCAAGCG
>JBGPEV010000115.1:0-7873 GCA_041482995.1 bacterium
CGACGATGAAGATCACGAAGTTGTGTGCAAAGATGATCAGTTGCCGCCAGATCACACGGAACACGTGCAACGACAAGGGCAGACGGGACTGCTTGATGATGGCATCCGAGGAAACAAACGCCGAACATCCATCGACCATGACGCCTGATAGGAACCCCCAACTGACGAATCCGAGCGCAACGAAGGGAAGGTAATCGTCCAATTTCTCTTTGAAGATCACCGCGTAGACCACCCCCATGGAGCCCACCATCACGCCCATGCTCAAAGTCAGCCAGAACCGCCCCAGGGTGGAACGGCGGTACCGCTGCTTGATGTCCTGCCAACCCAGCATGCCCCACAGGCGCCAGTTCAGCAGCGCCTCCCGCAAATCGCGCAGGGCCAGGGACGGATGCATCCGCCCGACACTGGTCTGGATGAGAATGCCCGGGCCGGTCCCAGGGGTTGAGGATACCGGGTTGGTCATGGTGGGCGATCGCAAGGAATGAGTTTGGGGTCCTGCTGGCCAACTGAACGGCACGTGCGCTGACGCGGAAATTCCGCTGCTTTCATTTGGTGCCGGCCGCCGGCAACCATTCAACGGCCGGATTTCACCCCGGGCCACGAGCGACTTCGACAGTCAACGATAGCAGGTTGGCTGTAATCCGCAATTTCCTCGGGCGGCAGGCCGGACGGGAACGACGGGGCATTCGCCCGGATATTTCACCAGTCGGGCCGAAGCGGCAAGGTCTGACGTAGAGTGCGGATGGAGGGAGCGATGGGGCGCGCTGAAGCGGGATTTTGCGTGCTGCGGACAGACCTCCCCCTACCCCCGTTGTTTTTCCGGTGCCGGGGACAGCACCTTGGGGGTCAGCGGGGGGCGAGGCGGGGGGCGGCGAGCCGGGGGGAGCGGTGACGCGCCGGCACGCGCCTTCGACTGAACCGAAAAACAGGGCGTGACGAACCACCAGCGACAGCCGGGTTTCCCCGCCGGACTACACTTCCGCGAAGCCCCCGTCGCAGGGAATGACCGCACCTGTGGTGTAGGCGGACGCGCGGGACGCGAGGAAGATCGCCACCCCGGCCACGTCCTCTGCATTGCCGATGCGCCCGAGGGGGTTGGCCGCGCGGATCTGCTCGCCGCGCTCGGCCAGCGCGAAGGCCAGCATCTTGGTATCGAAGGGGCCGGGGGAGATGGCGTTGACGAGGATGTGCTCGGGGGCCAGGCGCCGGGCCAGGTGGCGCGTGAGCATGATGCAGCCCGCCTTGGACGCGGAGTAGGGATAGCTCTCCCAGGCGGGCGGCGTCATGCCGTCGACGGACGCCACGTTGATCACCCGGGCGGGATGCTCCGCTGTCGCGGCGGCGCGAACCAGCGGCAACACCTTCTGGGTGAGGAAGAACACTCCCTTGAGATTGATATCCATCACCTTGTCCCACCCGGATTCCGGGAACTCCTCGATGGGCGCGCCCCAGGTGGCGCCGGCGTTGTTCACCAGGATATCGAGCCGCCCCTCCCGCGCGGCCAGTTCCCGCGCCAGGCCGGCGACGCCCTCCATCGTGCCCAGATCGAACGGCAGGGCGATGCAGGTGCCCTGCCGGGAGAGTTTGGCGGCCACTTCGGCGCAGGCGGATTTGTTGCGGGAGGAGATATAGACCTTGGCCCCGTTGGCCACGTAGCCGGTGGCGATCATCTCGCCGATGCCGCGCGAGCCGCCGGTCACCAGGGCGACCCGCCCGGTGATATCAAACAGGTTGCGCATGTGCCTCCTATTGCGTGAGGTATTCGTCTGAGGGCGGGACCGGCTGGGCCTGCCCGCCGGATTGCGATACCACAGATCTGGGTGGGCGGGTAATCGGCGCCCGGCGGCGTGCCAGGGCGCCCGCGAAATGGTCGAATGTGCCCAAGGTGCGGTCCGTGGGGCGGCCGTCCCGCCCGCCCCAGGGGCACAGAGTTGCTGGCGCCTCCCGCAAGCGTCCGGCGATGGGCGGGCGAGACGCCTGCCGCCACCGGACGGAATCCTTGGGGCACGGACGATACCGCGGCCCTGGGCGGCGGGCGTCCGTGGCTTCTACGGGGGAAAGATGACCGGGGCGATGCGCGCGGCGGCGCTGACGGCGGCACTGGTTTGGGGCTGGGCCGCTTGGTGCGCGCCGCCCAACATCGTCGAAGTGCCATTGCCAGCAGCGGGGCCCGGCCATTCCCTGGTGACCTTGGAGACACGGCCCGGTGTCACTCAGCGCTTCCTGCTCATCAAGCCGCCCCGGCTCCGGGCGGGTGCCCTGCTCTATACGGGCGGCACCGGCTATCTGGGCATCCGTCCGGGGGGGATAGAGAACGATGGCGGCCTGCTGCTGGGCGGGCGGGATGCCTTGGCGGCGCGGGGCGTGCTGATCGCGGTCGTCGATCTGCCCTCCGACCATGACGGCCCCGCCGGTCTCACGAATCTCCGCACCAGCGAGGAGCACGCCCGGGATGCCGCGGCGATCGTGCGCTTCCTGCGCCGGCGCGGCGCCCCCTCCGTGTGGGCCATCGGCGGGAGCCGCGGCAGCGTCTCGGCCGTGAACGCCGCGGCGCGGCTCACCGGACGGGACCGCCCGGACGGCGTGGTGCTCATCTCGAGCCTGCTGCGCCCCGCGGGTCCCGCCGATCACGACGTCGTGTTCGGCGTCCCGCTGGATCGGATCGGCGGGCCGGCGCTGCTGGTGCACCACGAACAGGATGCTTGTCCCGTCACGCCGTATGGGGACCTGCCGAAGCTGGTGCAGGCGTTGCGCAAGGCCCGGCCACTGAAAGTCCTGCACTATGCCGGTGGCGGACCGCCCACGGGAGCGCCCTGCACGGCCCAGCACCACCATGGGTTCGTGAATCAGCAAGCGGACGTGCTGCGGGAGTTGGGCACGTGGCTGCTCGCGCACGCCCGGCGTTCCGCCGCCAATGCCGCGCCCCACTGAACGCCCGGCCATGAGCGGAAGGCTCATCTTCGGTCCGTTCCGGCGGAGCGCATTCTTCTCGGACCGGACCCGGCCTGGCGCCTGTGTTTTCTCCCCCTCCCCAAGCGCCGGACGTTTGCGGGAGGCGCCAGCAGCACAGTGGGGAGGGGTTTTCGCGATGGTTGGCAGTCCCGGAAATTGTCCGTGAAGCCGATGACGGGCACTGGAATGTATTGGGTGGCGGGCCGGTGGCCGGGCCGCCTTGCACCGCCCGGCATCGTCACGGCTTCGCCGGCCAGGGGTCGCGGGCGGCACAGGATATCGGCGCGTGGATCGTGGCCCATTCGCACCCCAGCCGCGGCTCTGTCCGCTCCGCGCCCGGGCAGGGTGGGGGTGCGCCGGTCAGCCGCTGAGAAAGGCGGCGTAAAACGGGAATCCCACGGCCGCGTGGGTGCGGGGTTCGAACCGGTAGCCGGGCCGGTCGCGCACCGCCGCGTGAAAGTCGTCCGTCACCAGTGTCTCGCCCCCTTCGGCGATGTCTTCTCCCAGTTTCGAGGTGCGGTTCATCTCCCGGCCCATGGCGTGGTCCGGGCCGATGCGCAGCACCGCTCCGTAGCCCAGCCCCACGCAGCACTGGGCCGGATGGCGGTCGCCGGGCAGGCGGGCATTGAAGGCCGCCACGCGGCGGTGAATCTCGAAGGCGCAATCCAGGGCCCGCCGCGGATCGGGAAAGGTGCCGTAGAGATCGTCGGCGAAGGCCCGCACCTGGTGCGCCTCGAATTCGCGGAAGATGGGCAGACAGACCCGGTGCACGTCGAGGATGCGCAGCATGCTGTGCAGATCGCCGTGCGCGATCGAGCTGTGGGTGAACCCGGTCATGTCCAGCCCGAGGATCGCCGTGGTGTACCGGTGCTTGGCATTGAACCCGGCCTCGCTCAGGCGGCCCTCGCGGCAGGCGATCAGGTCCGCGTAGATGGCGCGGTCCCACATGCGCAGCGTGCCCAGTTCTTCCGGATCTTCCACCAGGGCGAAGGGAAACGCCGTCATGGCTGGTCTCCTCGGTTGATCGGGACGGGAGGGTGACGGTCCGGGCGCGGTCACCACAGCAGGGGCAGGAATCCCAGGGCCGCCAGGGCGAGCAGCAGCAGCAGGCTTTGCAGCCGGCCGGCCGGGGAGCTCAGCCCATAGGCGTAGGCGCCCTTGACGATGTTGTTGCTGGCCGCGGCGATCACGATGGCGGCGGCGGCGGTCGGCAGGGGCGTCAGCGTTCCCGCCTTCTCGGTGACGCCGATGATGAAGGGATCCACGTCGCTCACCCCCATGATTGCCGCCAGCGAGTATACTCCGGCGTGGCCGAGATGGGTGACCGCCAGTTGCGTCGCCACCAGCATGGCCAGGAAGAGCAAGGCAAAGCCGAAGGCGGCCCGCAGCTCCAGCGGGTTGCGGGGCGTGAACTCGCGCCGGGACTCCATCGAGACCGCGTGGCCGCGCCGCGTCCACAGCCAGCCGCCGCCGATGGCCAGCGCGGCCAGCAGGGCGAAGGGCAGCGCCAGCGTGCGCATGAGGTTCCAGTTGAACAGCCCCACCAGCACGACGAGCCGCACGTACATCATCCCCGAGGCCATCAGGATCGCGCCGGCGTAGAGCGGCGGTTGATCCTCCGTGGCGGAGCGCCGCGCCAGCACGACCGTGGTGACCGTCGAGGAATAGGAACCGCCCAGGAGCGCGGCCACGATCACGCTGCTGTGGGCGCGCATCAAGCGCTGCACCACGTAGCCGCCGTAGGAAACTCCGCTCACCGCCACCACCACCAGCCACGTGCGGAACGGATTGATCTGGAACTGGGTGAACGCCCGGTCCGGCACGATGGGCAGGATCACCGCGCTGAGCAGGAGGAACTTGGTGAACGTGAGAATGTCGTCGGGCGCGATCTGCTTGGTGAGGTTTTCCAGTCCCGCCTTGAGCTGGAGCAGGAAGACGCTCGCCACGCAGAGGGCGGTCGCCAGCCAAACGTGATTGTGGAAGACGAGCGGCCCGACCAGGTAGGTCGTGAGGGCCGACATCTCGGTGGTGACCCCCGCCAGCCCGCCCGCCGCCACCTTGTGCCAGTAGGAGAGCACCATGAAGGCGCCCACCACGGCGAAGCCCAGGGCGACCGGCAGGATCTGGTCGCCGGAGAGCAGCGCCAGCGAATAGCCGATCAGCCCGATCAGGGGAAAGGTGCGCACGCCCCCGAAGGCAAACTGCGTCTGGGCCTTGTGCTCCTCACGCTCCAACCCGACCAGGAAGGAGAGGAAGAGCACCAACAGGAGGTTGACCCCCTCCGCGGGGATCCACTGATAGACCACGTCGGCCATGCCACCCCCGTCAAACTTGCACCGGAGCCGCCGCGCGGCGCCCACCCGCGGCTCCACTCCGCCGTATCCTACGCCGATTTCCGGCGCAGGGGGCTGCGTCAAAATCCCGTTGGACGGCGTTCCGAGGCTTGCTACCCTGCGAGGCCGGGGCGGGGTGGAGCGCGCCGCCGCCCGGCCATTCCGCCCGTGAGAGCGGGCCATCAGCGAGAGGAGCAGGTCATGCCGCCAACCGTAGCGATCATTGCGCCGGGCGCCATGGGCGCGGCCGTCGGCGGCCGGCTGGCCGAGGCCGGCCTCACGGTGCTGACTTCTCTCGCGGGCCGCAGCGCAGCCAGCGCGGCACGCGCCAAGGCGTTCGGCCTGCGTCCGGTCTCCGATGAAGAGATCGTGGCTGCGGATCTCGTTCTCTCCATCGTCCCGCCGGGCGACGCCCTGGGATTGGCCCGGCATCTCGCGCCGCTCCTGCGCGGGGCCGGGCGCAAGCCACTGTACGTGGACTGCAACGCCGTCAATCCCCAGACCGCGGCGCAAATCGGAGCGGTGATGGAGGCGGCCCACTGCCCCTATGTGGACGTGGGCATCATCGGATTGCCGCCGCAGCCGGGGAAGCAGGGCCCGCGCTTTTACGCGGCCGGGGCCGAGGCGCGCCGTTTCGCCGAATTGGCCCTCTATGGCCTGGACATCATCGTGCTGGACGGCCCGATCGGCGCGGCCTCGGCCCTGAAGATGAGCTACGCGGGATGCACCAAGGGCCTGATCGCCCTGGGATCGGCCATGATCCTGGCGGCCCAGCGGGCGGGCGCGGGGGAGGCCCTGCAGCGCGAACTGTCCCAGAGCCAGCCCGCCCTGCTGGCTTGGCTCACCCGCGGCGTGCCCGCCATGTACGCCAAGGCCTACCGCTTCGCCGGGGAAATGGAGCAGATCGCGGAGTTCGTCGGGATGGACCGCCCGGAGAGCCGATTCTTCGCGGGCGCCGCCGGGCTGTACACGCGGCTGGCCGAGGACCATGCCGGCGCCAAACGGGAGACCGGCGCCCTCACCGCGTTCCTCAAGCCGCCGGAATAGGGGCCGCTGGCCGCGTGGGCTCAGCCGCCGAGCCGGGCCGTGAGCGCCGCCACGTAGCGCCGCACGCGCCGGGCGTTGGCGCCCAGGTCGCTCCCCCCCACCCGCGAGACGCTGCGCACGTCCACGCGCGTTCCGGCGCCGTCGGGCCGGACACGGATCACCACGTCATCCACGAAGCCGAAGAACAGCGTGCGCTGGGTGGCCTCGATCCGGCCCTGCTCCGGCACGGCGGCGACAATCTCCAGTCCCAGGCCGCGGGCCGCCTCCAGCGCCGCGGGGAACACCTCCGCGGGAGGCTTGGCCGAGCGCACCGGCGCCAGCGTGGGGAAGAACTGGCGCTGCCGCTCCGCGACCGCGGGGCCGCCATAGTCGGCGGAATTGGCCGCACTGGCGCGCAGGGGCAGGATCGCCACGAAGGCGGGGGGATGCTCCAGGTCGGTCGTGATGTCGTGGATGCGCGGATTGCCGGGCAGCAGGACCGTCACGTAATAGAGCGGCACCGGGAGCCACGCGGCGGCCAGCACCACGCCCAGCGCCGCCCAGCCCCAACCGCGCCGCCGCGCCCCGGTCGCCGCCCGCGCCAGCGCCACGCTGCCCAGCACCAGCGCGGCAAGGGAAGCGATGGCCGCGTAGCGCAGGATGAGGAATCCGGTGCCGTAGCGGATCGCGCCCCATCGGTGGAGCAGTCCCGCGGCGAGCGCGGCCATGAAAGCCGCCACGCCCAGCGTGAACACGGCCCACGCCAGCCGGGAAGGGCGGGCAGGATCGCGCCCCCGCCACAGGCGTTGCACCCATCCAGCCGGTTGCATGGCGTTCTCCCGTCCTGCGTTCAAGTTCATCGCATTCCTGTCCCCAGGCACCCTCCCGTGTAACACGAACTCGCACCGGCAGGGCGGCCGCGTGCTCCGTCGCGAAACCGCCGTTCCAACCCGTGAAACGCCGGCCGCCCCGTCTCCAGTGGCGGGCTTTCCGCCGGGTTGTCCTGGCGGTGGAGAACCTAGTATGCTGCCGGTTCTTGGCGGATATGGGGATCCGCTGAATTGGACAAGCCGAGGGGGGAGAGATGTCGACCAGTCACGCCGGCCTGAAGGCCTGGGTAGATGACGCTGCCAAGCTGACCCAGCCCGATCGCATCCACTGGTGCGATGGTTCGGAGAGCGAATTCAAGCATCTGATCGGCCTGATGGTGGAATCGGGGGACTTGATTCCCCTCAACAAAGCGTCCCACCCGGGCTGCTACCTGCACCGTTCCCACCCCAGCGACGTCGCCCGCACCGAGAACCTGACCTTCATCTGCACCCCTTCCCAGCAGGACGTGGGCCCCACCAACAATTGGATGGCGCCGGAAGACGGGCACCGCAAGGTGGACGCGCTGTTCGCCGGCAGCATGAAGGGGCGCACCCTGTATGTGGTGCCCTATGTGATGGGGCCGCTGGAATCCCAATACGCCAGCGCGGGGGTGGAACTGACCGACAGCCCCTACGTGGCGGCCAGCATGCGCATCATGACGCGCATGGGCACCCCGGCGCTGCGCAAGATCG
>JBGPEV010000116.1:0-7852 GCA_041482995.1 bacterium
CCGCAAGCGTCCGGCGCTGCGCCGAAGGGCCGCCGGCCATGCGCAGCGCCGGTGCCGCGGCGCGCGCCATGGGCTCGCCCAGGGCCATGCCGGGGCCGCCCTGGCTACCCGCCGCCTCCATGGCCAGCGGTTCGGTCAGGCGGAATTCCCCGCCGGGCATCCCCCGGCCGCCCGGCGGGGGCAGCGGTTCCGGCTCCATGGTGAATTCGGGTTCTCCCGCTGCCACCTCGGTGTGGGGCAGGTTCAGTTCCAGCAACTCGTCTTCCGACAGCTTCACATCCGGCATCGCCTCGAACGGTTCGGTCGGCCCCGCGTCCGTGTCCCCTTTGGTTTCCGCCAGGGGCGGCAGGTCGAAGCCTTCTTCCATGGTCGGTGCCGCGTGTTCCGAAGGCTGCAGGTCCACCTGCGCTCCCAGCGGCTCCAGCGACGTCGCCTCTTCGAATCCCGTCGTGTCCAGACTCAGGTCCACGTCGTCCAGGTTGATGTCCGGCGCCGCCAAGAAGTCCATGGCCGCTTCGGGTTCCCCCTGCGACAGCTCAGCCGCGGGCAGGGTTTCCAAGCTGAACCCGTCATCGAGGGACAATTCCGGCTCGGGCTCCGGCATCGCGGGCATCGCCGGTATTTCCGGTTCCGCGGGCGTGGCCGGCAGTTCCGGCTCGGCCAGGGAGAGACTCATCCCCTCCAGTTCCGGGGCGGCCGGTTCTCCCGGGCTAGGCTCGTCACTCACGTCCAGGGAGAGGCCCGGCTCCTCCGGCAGGTCCAGGGAGAACTTGGGTTCGCCCGGTTCCTCCATGGCAAGGCTGGGCGCTCCGGGCTCGTCCAGGCTCAGGTCGTCGGCAGTCGGGACCGCCGGCTCGTCCAGGTTCAGGTCGATCGTGCCCACGTCCAAATCCAGGTCCCCGCCGGCGCTCTGGCCGCTCTCCTCCAGGTCCAGATTCAGGTCCAAATCCAGGTCTCCACCGCCGCCCGCGTCCGCGGAGGGAGCCTCGTCAAGCTTCAGGTCCAGGTCCAAATCGGCGCCGCCGTCTGCCTGCGGGGCTTCGTCCAGGTCGAAATTCAGGTCCAAGTCGCCCCCGCCTCCCCCATCGGCCTTGGGAGCTTCGTCCAGGTCCAGGTTCAGGTCGATGTCGAGATCGTCTCCGCCACCGGACTTGGCGGGTTCATCCAAATTCAGGTCCAGGTCGCCCCCGCCCGCCGCGTCGGCTTGCGGCGCGTCGTCCAGGCTCAAGTCGAGATCGAGCGTATCGTCCAGCTTCAACTCCCCGGGTTCTTCCAGGGCCGGCATGCCGGACCCCTCGTCCTTCACGTCGAAGTCCAGGTTGAGGTCCAGAGCGTCGCCCCCCGCCTTCCCCTGGCCGCCGTCCGCCCGCATCTCGTTGTCCAGATCGGCGAAGAGCGCGTTGTCTTCCATGGGGAAGTCGTCGAGCATGATATCGTCCAGGGAAAAGTCTTCCTGGGGGATCGGTGCTTTACTGGCCATGGTTGCTCCACACGAATGCGCAGCCTGCAGCGATTCCGCTCCCCGCCTTGGCCCCGGTGCGGGGCGCCCTTGCCTGGCCGTTTGGGGCGGGATGCGCTGTTCTCTTGCCGCTTTCCATGCCAAAGTTGGTCCATAATGACTCCCGCCCCCGCAAAAAAGTCAAACCCCGTGGAGACCCGGCGGCGCCCCCTGGGGGTGACGCCCCACCGGGTGCGGCGGTCTCCGGCCGCCTCCGAGGGGCGCTAATTGGCTGTCCGGCCCGCCATGCCCCCACCTGACGACCCGTTGCCTGTGCTCGCGTCCATCCTGCCCCTCCTGGAGCAGCGGGGGGTCACGCTCCGGGGAGGGGAGCAGGAGCGCATCGCCACCCTGGTCGACCTGCTGGAGCGCTGGAACCGGCGCATCAACCTGACCGGAGCCCGCACTCGCGCGCAACTCCTCGTGCGCCACGTGCTCGATAGCCTGATGGTGGAGACCCTGCCGTGGCCGGCCCAGGCCCAGGAGGCGGTGGACGTGGGCTCGGGCGCGGGGTTGCCCGGCCTGCTGCTGGCGCTGCGCCATCCGCAGTGCCGGGTGACGTCGGTGGAGACCGTGGCCAAGAAGATCGCCTTTCAGACCGAGGCCGCCCGCACCTTGGGACTGGCCAACTTCGTGCCGCTGCGCCGGGACGTGTTTGCCCTGGCGCGCGAGGAAGGCCGGCACGCCTTCCCGCTCATGGTGGTGCGCGCCTTTGCGGAGTTGTCCGTGCTGCTGCCGCTCGCCGCCGACCTGCTGTGCCCCGGCGGCCAACTCTGGGCCTTCAAGGGTGCCCAGGCCCCCCGGGAGGAAGCGGCGCTGACGCCCGAATTGCTGGCCCCGTTCGAGCCGGTGCGCCGCCACCCCTACCGCTTCGACGCAGTGGACTGGGGCGGGGTGATTCTGGTGTATCGGAAGCGGTGACGTTGCCTTTCAACCTCCACTCTTGGGGGAAGGCTTTTCGCCCCCGCCACAAGGTGAGACCTGTGCGCAAGTCGAGGTCCTGCTCGGCTCGGCCCTCATCCGGCCGCCCGGAATGCCAATGGCAACTGGCGGCCACCTTCTCCCGCGCCGCGGGCGAAGGAAACTACTGCGAGGGGCCAACAGAGCGCCTTTCCCCTCGCCCGCGCTAGCGGGAGAGGGTGCCCCGCAGGGGCGGGTGAGGGCCCGGGCGAACGGACTTTGAGATCTACGCAAAGGTCTCACGTTGCGAGGGGGCGGACCGGAAGGAGTATCGCGGTCCACAGATTGTCTCCGCCGAAGGTGATCCTTTGGCACCTTCTATCCCGGCAATACCGAAAGGAGCGTGTGCAGATGGAGCGATACAACGTGTTGGTGATCGGCGGAGGTTCCGCCGGGCTGTTGGTGGCCGCGGGGGCCGCCGGATTGGGGGCCAAGGTGGCGCTGGTGGAGGAAGGCAAGATGGGCGGCGACTGCCTCAACACGGGCTGCGTCCCCTCCAAGGCCCTCATCCGCAGCGCCCACACCGCCGCGCTGAAAGCGGGCGCCCTGCACGGCCTGCCGGCGGCGCCCGTGCGGGTGGAGTGGCCTGCCGTGCGCGCCCGGGTGCAGGAGGTGATCGGCGCCATCGCTCCCCACGATTCCGTGGAACGCTTCACCGCGATCGGCGTGGACGTGCTGCAGGGCCGGGGACGGCTCGTTTCCGCCACGGGCGTGGCGGTGGCCCTGAACGGCGGTGGCACCCGCACGCTGGAGGGCCGCTCGGTCGTGATCGCCACGGGCAGCCGCGCCGCCGTGCCGCCCATTGCGGGGCTGAAGGAGGCGGGCTACCTCACCAATGAAACCGTGTTCACCATGCCCACCCTGCCGGCCCGCCTGGCCGTGATCGGCGGCGGACCGATCGGCCTGGAGCTGGGGCAATCCTTCGCGCGCCTCGGCAGCCAGGTGACGGTGGTGGAAGCCCTGCCGCGCCTGCTGCCGCGGGAAGACGAGGACGTCGCCGCGCTGATCGCCGGCGTGCTGCGGCGCGAGGGGATTGTCGTTCACACGGGGGCCAAGCTCACGAAGGTCGAGAGCGGCAGCTTCGGCAAGCGTCTCACCCTGGAGACCGGCGGCGCTCCCCTGACGCTGGACGTGGACGACATTCTGGTGGCCGTGGGTCGCGCGCCCATCGTGCAGGGCCTGGGACTGGAGGAGGTGGGCGTGCGCTTCGAGCGCGGCGGCGTGGCCGTCAACGACAAGATGCAGTCCAACCTGCCTTCGGTCTACGCCTGCGGCGACGTGGCGGGTCCCTACCTGTTCACCCACATGGCCAACCAGCAGGCGCGCGTGGTGATCCAGAACGCGCTGTTCCCGGTCAAGGCGCGCATCCGCTATCGGGTGGTGCCCTGGTGCACCTTCACCGACCCCGAAGTGGCCCACGTGGGCCTGAGCGAGGACGACGCCCGGCGCCAGGGCTTGCCCTTCCGGGCGTTGCGCATGGAGCTGTCGGAGATCGACCGGGCCGTGTGCGACGGCGCCACCGAAGGCTTCCTCAAGGTGCTGACCCCGCCCGGCCAGGACACGATCCTGGGCGCGACCCTGGTGAGCGCCCACGCGGGCGAGCTGATCCACGAGATCGTGCTGGCCATGCAGGCCAAGCTCCGCCTGCGCGACCTGGCCAACACCATCCACTGCTACCCCACCCTGGCCGAGGTGTTCCGCCGCATCGGTGACGAGTCCCGCAAAGCCGGCTTCACCCCGCGCGCGCAAGCCCTCGTTCGCGGCTTCCTCGCCTGGCAACGCAGGTAGGTCTGGAAAACTGCGGAACCGCAGATTGCGCAGATGACGCAGATTCTCCTTTCCCCGGGCCAGAGCACTGGGCCAGGATCACTGTGGATTGCCAAGGCTCGAACTGAGGGACCGCAAATTCTTCGCTGCGCTCAGAAGGAACTTATGGGCGTGGATTTGCATGCTGCGGCGTTTGCCATGACTGAGTTGAGGCTTCGCGCTTGGCGCAGAATGACCCATTGGGAAGGGTTGTCATTCTGAGCGCAGCGAAGAATCCCTGTTCCTGTCCTCAGATGCGCGTGTTACCCCGCGACCGCTCTCTAAGCCCAGGCTTTTTTAATCTGCGCAATCTGCGTAATCTGCGGTTAAAGACCCTAGTGATCCACCGTGGGAGGTGACCGATGACGGGAATGGCGACCAGCAGATCGGCGGCGGCTGCCCAGGGAGCGGAGAAGCCCCTGGTGTTGACCCGCGTCGAAGGCGCCGTGGGTGTGCTCACGCTCAATCATCCCGAGAAGCGCAATGCGCTCTCCCGCGCCATGCTCACGGCCATCCAGGGCGCGCTGGCGGAGTTCCGGGAAAACCGCGCCGTCAAGGCCATCGTTATTGCCGCGCACGGGCCGGTGTTCTCGGCGGGGCACGATCTGAAGGAGTTCGTGGGGGCCGAGCCGCAGCAGGTGACCGCCATCTTGGACCTGTGCACCGCCGTGATGGAGAGTCTGCGTCTGCTGCCCAAGGCGGTGATCGCCCAGGTGGCGGGGCTGGCCTCGGCGGCGGGCTGCCAACTGGCGGCCAGTTGCGACCTGGTGGTCGCCGCGTCCAACGCCCAGTTCCAGACGCCGGGCGTAAAGATCGGCCTGTTCTGCTCCACGCCCATGATTCCCCTGTCCCGCGCGGTCTCCCCCAAGAAGGCGCTGGAGATGCTCCTCACCGGGCAGGCGATCTCCGCGCAGGCGGCCGAACACGCGGGCCTCGTGACGCGCATCGTGCCGCCCGAGTCCCTCGCGGCGGAGACGCTCGCCCTGGCCCAGCAGATTGCCGCCTACAGCGGGGACACCATCGGCCTGGGCAAGATCGCCTTCTATCGCCAACTCCCCCTGGAACTGCCCCAGGCCTACGCGGTCGGGAAGGACGCCATGCAGCGCAATGCCGCCCTGGCCGACGCCCAAGAAGGCATGGCCGCCTTCCTGCAGAAGCGCGCGCCCAAGTGGACGAGTTAAAGCGCGTAACAAAACTGCCGAAACACCCTTCGCTGCGCTCGAGGGCAGGCGCCGGCCACGGAGGCCGGCCGCCACCGGCAATCTTTCGCGAATTCGCGAAAGTCGGTATTGGGCGCCCCACGGATCCTTCCCCCCCAGCCGTGGGCAAGTGTCGCCGGAATTCCACATTGACAAGTGTTTCTATCGTTGCGACAATACTTGAGGTGGATTGGGGCCCGTCCTTTTGGACGTCGGCGCGGTCCGCCATCGTTTTGCAGCCAGATTTCTCTCGTTGGGAGGAAACTGACGCGAAGGTTGTGCAGAATGGACTCCCGACCGGAAGCCCCTGGCGACGGGCTGGTGCTGAAGCCAAGAACCAAGAACACTGGCTGGCCCGCTGCCCACTCTGGGCGGACACAGGTCAGGCCAGATCGAACCTTGGTGCTGGATCGGGACCGGGTCCTTCCGGCCAAGGTGCAGGGTCAATCAACGTGCGGAGATGAGAAAGAAGATGCCCCGAAGAAATGCGATCGGATGGACCATTCACGCGGTGTTGGCACTGGTGCTGATTGGGATTGGCGTCCAATGCGGAATGCTGGCGGCGGCAGGCGGCTGGGGCAAGGCTCTCTCATCGATCGCCCAGGCGGGCTGGAGCGCGCCGGTCGATGGATTCTCCAGTCTTGGACTGAGCCAATGGTGGCCCTTGGCGTTGAGCTTCGCATTGGGAGCGGTCATCGCGTTTTGGCTCAACGGCGTTGCCTGGCCGGGAACGGCCGCCGGAGTGGATGAGGCCGCACCCCGGGCGCTCCCTGTCGCGAAGCGCGAATCCGCGGTGCTGATTGAATGCAAGCAAGAAGACCGGATGCGGGAGGCGCCGCAACAATTTGGCAGCAAGCTGGGGATCTGGCACTGCCCGATCCGGATCACCAGCAAGACAGCCATCGCCGATCTGATCGTCAAGGTCGCCGAGATTGAACACAATCCGGAGGGCACCGCGCGGTATGTTCCGTTCGAGCTCGCGCCCGCCACTGAGTCCGACGAAGGACCGGTGTCCATCCAGTCTGGCGGGTCAAAAAAATACCAACTCGCCAGTTGGACGGAAGGCACCGGCATCAGCAAGGTGGTGCTCAATAGCCGGCACAACGGGCATCTCGCGTTGATCGACAGCACGAAATTCAGCGAGTTTGCCGCGACCGCGGCGAAACTGAACCATGGGTTTACCATTCGCGTGGTGGCGGAGGAAAAAGGGCGGAAATTGGCGGAGGGGGTGTTCCGGTTCTCCCTGAGCAAACAGAGGCAGATCGTCATCACGGCGGTCAACAGCGCTGCCCGTTCAACCGCCGCGACGTGATGCCCGCCCGATCGAGAATCCCCCACCGGCGCAGGGCGGATTCGCCGGCAGCGGCGGGTCATCCGTTTCGGTTGGGAAGCGATTCAAACCCACTTCTCAAAGGGTGACGGCACGCGCAAACGATTTCGAGCCCCGTCAGCTTCTCTGTCACGAACCGCCGTTCCCAATCCAAGCCATTGAAACACCATGCAACCGAGCGAAAACGCGGATCGTGGGAAAAAGGGAGGGGAGCCCAGGAGACTGTCTGCCCCCGGTGCGGCGCCAGGCGCCGGACGTGCGAGACCCTGTCAGGTTGGCACTGCAGGCGGCCAGGGCATTGATCCCGCGGCGCATCGGGCGAAAACGCGGATCGTGGGAAAAAGGGGAATGCCCCGTGGTTGCTCCGGCCCTTGCCCCGACGTAGCATCGAGCCACACTCCACCCTCGCACTGGATGCCCATGGAAGCGCGCGCACAGCCGACGCCGGACCGCCAGGCGTTCTACCGCAAGATCGACCCCCTCAACTTGACGCCCCTCTGGGAAGCCTTCAGCGAGCTGATCACGCCGGAGCCGACCAGCCCCTGCGTACCGTTCGTGTGGCACTACGACGCCGTGCGCCCGCACCTGCTGGAAGCGGGGCGGATCATCTCCGCCCATGAGGCGGAACGGCGCGTGCTGATCCTGGAGAATCCGGGGCTGCGCGGGCATTCCTCGGTGACGCACAGCCTCTACGCGGGACTGCAGATCGTGCTGCCCGGAGAGGTGGCGCCCTGTCACCGCCACGCGCAATCGGCGCTGCGCCTGGTGCTGGAGGGTCACCACGGCTACACGGGAGTGAATGGCGAGCGCATCTTGATGGAGCGCGGAGACTTCATCATCACGCCGCCCTGGTGCTGGCACGACCACGGCAACGACACGGCCGCACCGGTGGTGTGGCTCGACGGGCTGGACATCCCGCTGGTCAAGTTCTTCGACGCCAGCTTCATCGAGCGCTTTCCGGAAGAGCAGCAGCCCCAGAGCCGCCCGGCCGGGGACGGCGCGGCGCGCTTCGGCAACAACCTGCTGCCCGTGGGCACCGCCCGCGCCGCCAACGTGCTC
>JBGPEV010000117.1:0-7807 GCA_041482995.1 bacterium
ATTACTGGAAAGACACGGTGTTCATCATCACGGGGGACCACAACATGGGCGGCCCGTTCCTCAACCGGCGGCAGTCCATGCACATCCCCCTGCTGATCGTGAACCCCGCCGACCCCGCGTTTCCCCAGGGTGCCGTCAACAACACCCTGGGCAGCCAGGTGGACATTGCCCCGACCGCGCTGCAATTGCTGGGCATCTCGGCGTCCTACGACTTCCCGGCCGCTTCGCTGCTCTCCCCGGCGGCCCACCGCTCGGCACTGTTTGCCTGGGGCGGCACGGCCGGCTGGATGAATGAGACGACCCTGCTGGTGCACGACCTGACCAAGCCCATCGCGCTCTATCGCTGGCGCGACGATCCGCGCCTGGAGCACAATCTGGCGGAGGACCCCGCCGCGCAGACGGACCCCGCCGTGACCGACTTCGCAGGCTATCTGGAGACGGTCAACAATCTGCTGGTGCGCAACCGCGTGGCGCCCCGTCACGCGCCGCCGTGAGTCTGCTCGCTTGAACCCGGCGGCGCCCCTTGCTAAACACAACGACATAATTGCAGCCACAGATAGACACAGATG
The DNA here is from genome assembly GCA_041482995.1 of bacterium. Lineage (GTDB taxonomy): Bacteria > SAR324 > SAR324 > SAR324 > JACQKK01 > JBGPEV01. The sequence continues at coordinate 570 of JBGPEV010000117.1, forward strand.
AACACAGATAAGAAAAGCGGCTGGGGATGGCGCAATGCACTGATCCGGGCGGAACATTGCGCGCCCGTGATTGGCTAACCTGCTGCAGAAGCCCCTTGGAGAGCAGTCCGATGCTGCTTGCGTGCAGTCAGTCTCTGGAACATGGGTGCTTCGTCTGAATCAATCTGTGTTTATCTGTGTTCATCTCTGGCTAATCTGTTTTTGTCGTTGTGTATAGTCTGCCCCGCGGGTCCCGTACGCGACCGCACCTCGGCTGGACCAGCCATTCGGAAGGTTCCACGGTGCCCATCCCATGAACTATCTTTGCGCCGCCTACAATGCCGCGCCGGTGACTCAGCCCTGGAGTGGCGCCCGGGAATCCGAATACTACCGCGCCTTGAAGGAGATGCCCCGCATCGGCCTGCTGGAAGTGCCGGTGCATGCCACCGGGCAAATCCATGCCCAGGATCCGGCCTGGCAGCTCGACCAACTGGACCCGCGCTGGGACTGCGTGCTGACCTTGATTCCCGGCACGCTGCAATGCTTGCAGAAGGACCCGCAGTTCGGGCTCGCGTCCGATTCCGAGCCCGGCCGCGCCTCCGCGCTCCGGCTGGCGGATCTGACGCGCCAAGGGGTGCGCCAGATCAACGCCCGTTGCGGAAGGCAGGCGGTGCGCTGGGTGGAGTTGCACTCCGCGCCGCGCCGCAGCGCCCCGGGAGTCACGGGGTCGGTCGCCGCCCTGACCGCCTCCCTGCGGGAATTGCAGGATTGGGACTGGGACGGCGCCGGGTTGGCCATCGAGCATTGCGATGCGTGGGTGCCCGGTCAACGCCCGGAGAAGGGCTTCCTTTCCCTCGAGCAGGAGATCGACGCGATCCGTCAAGTCGGCCAGCGGCGGCCGCTGGGCATCGTGATCAACTGGGGGCGCTCCGCCATCGAGGCACGCGACCCAGCGGCGCCTCTGCGCCACGTGCGCGCCGCCCACGACGCGGGCTTGCTGCACGGCCTCACCTTTTCCGGCTGCACGTCGAGGGATCCGCTCTATGGGGAATGGCTCGACCAGCATGCGCCGTTCGCGTCCGGAGCCGCCGCCAAGACGGGATGCCCCAATTCCCTGCTCACCGTGGAGCGGGCCGCGGCATGCCTGCGAGCCGCCGACGCGGCGCGCCTGTCGTTCGTGGGCCTGAAGATTCAACCCCTGCCCGCCACCCTGGGGCTCGAACAGCGCCTGGCCATCCTCAACGATACGATCGCCCTGCTCGACCGCGCGCTCGCCCCCTGAGCGGCGCCGCGGCGCAGCACAGCGCGGGACACGGGCCAGCGCCGGCCGGCGCCGCGGCAAAAGCCGTCCTGCGGCCACGTGGGCCGCGGGCGGTGGACGTCAAGCAAGCGATGCAAAGGGTACTGCGGGAAAGGGCCCGGCGGAGCCGAACGATCGCTGACTCCGCCGGGTATTCATACGAGGTGATCCTCAGGTCTCAGGATGTGTACATCCTCCCCAAGACCATCGTTCCTCGCGTCCCCGCCTCGTGTCCATCGGCGGTGGAGATCCGAGGCGTACAAGGGTAATTCAGCATAGGATCACCTCCTTTCTTCTTGGTTCACTGCGCGCCGGGTTTCAACGCACTGCAAATCGAACCTGATGGATTCGCGGCCAATTGTCCAGTGCTTCGTGCGGCCACGAATTATCTGAAACCAAGGCCCGGCACGCCCCCACCGGATTCGTCACACGGACGAGGTGCGCCGGTGCTCGCTGCGGACACGCCCCCCATGGGCTCGAGCGGAGCGGCGCCGACGCCCCGCGGCTCAGCGCGCCGGCTGCCGGTAGGAATTGCGCCCCTGAGAGCTTGGGGACCCCAGTCGAGCGGCAAGAACGTGTCGCCCCGTCGCATTATAATGCAAATTTTCTTTGCGGATCGGGGCGGAGGGAACGGTCACCCATCCAATCGTTCTTCATATCAGAGCAGTGTTCATCCCCCGAACATGCAATTTGCTTCATTCGCCCCGAAACGGTAAAGAGAGGCAGCGTCTCAACGCGCAAGCCGATCCGGCGTGAGCGTTGCAGCCACCATCCATTGCTTTCTCGGGGGATTTGAGATGAAGACACGCATTGCGGCGGCGTTCGCCGTGTTCGCAGGACTGCTCCTGGCGCTGTCCACGGTGCAGGCGCAGACAGTGGAACTGAAACTCTCGTCCTGGGTGCCGCCCAAGCACCCGCTCAACTCCGATGGCTTCCCGCTCTGGGCCAAGTCCATCGAACAGGAATCGAAGGGCACGCTCAAGGTCACCATTTTTCCGGCGCAGCAGTTGGGGCAGGCCAAGGATCACTACGACATGGCGCGGGACGGCATCGCCGACTTTGCCTATGTGAACCCGGGCTATACGCCGGGGCGCTTCCCCATCATCTCCGGCGCGGAGTTGCCGTTCCTCATCACCAACGCCAAACAGGGCTCAAAGGCGCTGGATGAATGGTACCGGCCCTACGCGGCGACTGAGATGAAAGAAGTTCACTATTGCTTTGCCTATGTGCACGATCCGGGCACGCTGCATGCGAAGAAAATCATCAAGCGCCCGGAAGATATGAAAGGCATGAAGATCCGCCCGGCCCACGGCACAATGGCGAACCTGGTATCGCTGGCCGGCGGCGCCAGCGTTCAGGTGAGCGCGCCGGAATCCCGCGAGGCGCTGGAGTCGGGTGTGGCGGACGCGATCACGTTCCCATGGAACTCCATCTATCTGTTCGGCATTGACCGGTCCGTGAAATTCCACATGGATGCGCCCTTCTATGTCACCACGTTCGCCCACGTCATGAGCCCCGCGAGCTACAACCGGCTCAGCGCGGCGCAGAAGAAGGTGATTGACGATCACTGCACGAGCGACTGGGCGTTCAAAGTGGCGGAGGGTTGGGCCACCTGGGAGGCGGAAGGCCGGACGAAAATGTTGAACGACAAGGGCCACACGGTCTATCCGATCAGCGCCGACGACGTGAAGGCGTGGCGCGCCACGGCCAAGCCCTTGCGCGATCAATGGTCGGAAAGCGTGCGCAAGGCCGGTCAGGATCCCGAGAAGGTCATGGCCAGCCTGGAGGCCGTGCTCAAGAAGTACAACTCGGCCTACTAATGATAACTGCACAATCAATGTCCCAGGCTCCGTGCCACATTACCAAGCCCAGTGCGGGATGCCGGACACAGGAACGGACATTCCTTATGTAGCCGTCAGTAGCGGTCGCATCCCCCGGCCGCCGCGGCACGGCCGCCGGGGGTCAACCCTGCGCTCCAGAGGCGCGGTGCGGCGGATCGCCGATGTGCCCGGAGAGTTGCATGCAGGAGGTCAAGCGCTTTTCATTCGTCGTGACGGCGATTGAGCGGATCGCCGCCCTGTTCCTGGCCGTCATCACCGCGCTGACTTTCGTCGCGGTCATCCTTCGTTACATCTTCAGCTACGCCATTCCCGATTCCTACGACGTCGCCCGGCTCCTGCTGGGAGTCGCGATCTTCTGGGGAATCGCGGCGGCGAACTACCGCGACGAGCACATCGGGATGGACCTGGTGTGGTCGCTGGTGGGCCCGCGGGGCAAGCGGATTCTCGACATTTGCGCCGGACTGGTGACCCTGATCGTTTTCATCGTCTTCGCCTGGATGTTCACGTTCAAGGTGGGCGATACGATCCGTTCCGGTGAAACCACGTTCGATGTGCACCTGCCGCTCTGGACCTTCTACGCGTTGGCCTGGCTGGGCCTGGTCGCCGGGGCGCTGCTGCTGGCGCTGCGCGTGTGGCGGCTCATCGCGCACCCCGAGGCGGTTCCGGAGAAGGGGTCCGAACCGCTGGTCATGGACTAAGCACTCTTCGTGATGAGGCCGTTGTGCTAGACAACACCACCCTGTCGATCCTTGCCTTCGTCGTCCTCTTCTCCCTGATGGCGTTGCGGGTGCCCATCGGCGTGAGCATGGGGCTGGTCGGGGTTGCGGGATTTGCCCTGATCAGCGGGGTGGGTCCCGCGCTCAGGCTGGTGGCTATGTCCCCCATCCGCACGGTCACCGACCTGTCGTTCGCGGTCATTCCGTTGTTTCTCCTGATGGGGGCGTTCACGACGACCTCGGGAATGAGCCGGGAGTTGTACCGGGCGAGCAATGCCTGGCTGGGTCACTTGCCCGGGGGGCTGGCGATGGCCACGATCGCGGCCTGCGCGGGTTTTGGCGCCATCTGCGGTTCTTCCGTGGCGACAGCCGCCACGTTCAGCACCGTGGCCCTGCCCGAGATGCGCCGGTACGGTTATTCGGATCAGTTGGCCACCGGCGTGATTGCCGCGGGGGGGACGCTGGCGATCCTGATTCCACCGTCGGTCATTTTCGCCATCTACGGTCTTTTGACGGATCAGGACATTGGCAAGCTGTTTGTCGCCGGGATACTCCCGGGCCTGCTCGCCACGGGATTGTACATGCTGACGATCCAGATTCAGGGGTGGATCCGGCCCGGACTGTATCCCAAGGGACACCGCGGTTCATGGGGGGAACGGTGGTCCTCCTTGAAGGATATCTGGGCGGTGGCCCTGCTCTTCTTGTTCGTCATTGGCGGCATGTACGCGGGGATGTTCACTCCCACGGAAGGGGCGGGAATGGGCGCGGGAGGCGCATACGTCATCGCCGTGGTCCGGCGCCGCCTCACGTTCGCGCAAACCGTGGAGTGCCTCATTCAAACGCTGCGCACCACGGCCGCCGTCTTCACCATCCTGATCGGCGCCTTGTTGTTCGGCTACTTCCTCACCATCACGCAGACGCCTCAGCACCTGACGGAATGGCTGGTTGGGCTGAATGTGGGGCGCTACGCGATCCTGGTCTTGCTGATGGGTATCTACCTGATCCTGGGTTGTATCCTCGATGCGATGGCGATGGTGATCTTGACCGTGCCCATCGTTTTCCCGCTGGTGACGCAACTCGGGTTCAATCCAATCTGGTTTGGGGTCATCATCGTGATGACGGTGGAGCTGGCTCTGATCACGCCGCCCGTGGGCATGAACGTTTACGTCATCAAGGGCGTGACCAAGGACGTGAGCCTGAGCACCATCTTCCGGGGAGTGGCACCCTTCATCTTGACGGACGCGGTGCGGCTGGCGATTCTTATCGCGTTTCCCGCCATCTCGCTGGTGCTGCCGAACCAGATGGGATAGCGGCGCCCGCGGTCCCGAGTGTCCATGCTCGTCCAAGATTTCCTGCTCCGCGCCCGTGCGCTCTACGGCTCCTGGCCGGCCGTCATCGACGGCGACACCCGCCTCACCTATGCGGAACTGGGCGAGCGGGTAAGCCGCCTGGCTGCCGGATTGCAGCGGCTGGGCGTGGGTCCGGGCGACCGGGTGGCGTGTCTCTCCTACAACGGATTCCGCTACCTGGAGGTGTTCCTGGCCGCGCCCCTGGCGGGAGCCGCGTTGGCGCCGATCAACACCCGGCTCGCCCCGCCGGAAACCGCGTTCATTCTCAATGACGGCGGCGCCCGGGTGCTGCTGGTGCAGTCAGCATTTCTGCCGCACCTGGAGGCGATCCGCTCCCAACTGGCCGGACTGGAGCACGTGGTGCTGCTGGACGGAGCGCCGCCGGCGGATACGCTCGGCTACGAGGCGCTGCTGGCGCAGGCCGATCCGCACGCGCTGCGGGCGCGGCCGTGGCAGGAGGACGACCTGGCATTGCTCTGCTACACGGGCGGCACGACCGGTCTGCCCAAGGGCGTGATGCTGAGCCAGCGCAACCTGGTCTCCAACGCGCTGCACGCCATCCAGTTCATGGAATTGAGCGAGCGGGACGTCTGGCTGCATGCCGCGCCCATGTTTCATTTGGCGGACGCCTGGGCGTGCTACGCCCTCACCGCCCTGGGCGCCGCCCATGTGTTCATGGAGCGCTTCCAGCCCCAGGCCGCGTTGGAAGCCATTGAGCGGCACGCCATCACGGCGAGTTCGGTGGTGCCCACGATGATCGGCCAGATGCTGGAGGTGCCGGACGCGGATCGGTACCGGCTCGCCAGCCTGCGCCGCCTGATCTACGGCGCCTCTCCCATGCCGGTCGAACGCGTGCGTGCCGCCGTGGCGCTGTTCGGGCCGATACTGCAGCAATGCTACGGGCAGACGGAGTCCTCACCCTTTCTCACGACCACCTCCCTGCGCGGCACGCTGCTGGACCCCTCCGAGCAGGGCGTGCGGCGCCTGGGGTCCTGCGGCCAGCCATTACTGGGGGTGGAACTGCGGATCGTCGATCTCCAGGGCCAGCCCGTGAGCGAGGGCCAGATCGGGGAGATTCTCGCGCGAGGGCCGAACGTCATGCTCGGCTACTGGAACCGTCCCAAGGAGACCGCGGCGGCGCTGGAGGGCGGCTGGCTGCACACGGGCGACCTGGCCACCTGGGACGCCCAACAGTGGGTTTATGTCGTGGACCGGGCCAAGGACGTGATCATCAGCGGCGGGGAGAACATTTATTCCACCGAGGTGGAGGCCGCGCTGTACAAGCATCCCGCCGTGCTGGAGGCGGCGGTGATCGGGGTGCCGGACGGCAAGTGGGGCGAATCCGTCAAGGCGCTGGTCGTGCTGCGGCCCGGCTCCACCCTGGACGCGGAGGAACTGATCGCCCATTGCCAGCAGTGGATCGCCCGCTACAAGTGCCCCAAGAGCGTCGATTTTATCCCTGCGCTGCCCAAGAGCGGCGCGGGCAAGATTCTCAAGTCCGAACTGCGCAAGCCCTACTGGCCGGATTCGGCACGCCGCGTCCACTAGCCCATCCATCTGCCCGGCTGGGAGGCTGGCCGAGGCTGCGCTTGCGTGGCCGCGTTCTGCGCCCCCGGGCGCAGCGCTCCTTCTTCGCGGTAGAGGCGCGGGCGGCGCGGGCGCTCAGGCGTTCAGCGCCTGCCCCTGATCGGATTCCATATCGAGCGCCACCAGCACCTGGAGCAGACTGGGGTCCAGGTCGGTGAAGCGGCAGCGCACCTTGTACTGGCATTCCAGAAAGAGCGGCTCGGTTTCCAGCATTTCGCAGCCGACGACCAGCGCGTCGACAACGAAGAACTGGCGCAGGGAAATCCGCGCGATTTGGCCCACACCGAATGCAATGGGAGACAAGAACGCCAGACCGGCAAGCGATTTGTCGATGACCGGGTAGCCCCGCTCTACGCGTCCCCAGACGGTTGCCTTAGCCATGCGGTAGCGCGGATGCTGCCGCTTTTCCTCGTCGCTGGGCAGCACGTGGACGCGTCCCGCGGCAATGCCCTTGCTGAGCAGCGCC
>JBGPEV010000118.1:0-7768 GCA_041482995.1 bacterium
AACTGCACCTCATCCGGCGGCCGGATGAGGTAACCGAACGAACCCGTAACTCAGGAGTCCCTCCATGACCACCGAACTTCAATCCCAATCCAACGCCCGCAATGCGCGGCATTCCACGGGACCCGTCAGCGCCGAGGGCAAGGCGCGCGCGAGCCGCAACGCGCTCAAGCACGGCTTCTGCGCGGCGGACATCGTGATGCCCGGCGAGGACGACGGGGCGTTCGCCGACTTGCTGCGGCACACGCTGGACACCTGGCAGCCGGACGGCCGCGACGAGCGGGAACTGGCCGACGAGATCGCCGTGGCCACCTGGCGGCGCTGGCGCCTGCGCCGGGCCGAGGGTGAACTCTGGGCCGTGCGCTGCGGGTCGGGACCGGACGCGTTGCTCAACTTGGGCGAGGCCGTCGCGTCGGACTGCGACAGCACCGCCAACGCCATCGAGAAGCTGCGCCGCTGGTGGCAGGGCAACGAGCGCCACTTGCACCGCTGCACGGAGCGCCTGCGCCTGATGAAGCGCCTGGCCGAGCAGGGGGTGACGCGCCGCGCCAGGGCGCCCAACCCCGGCGCTCTGCACCCGTTCGTGGACGCTGCCATCAACCGGCCTCTGCCCGGCCAACTTCCGGACGGGAGTTTCCCCGAGTCCGTCGCGGAGATTCTGGCGGCCGGCCCGCCCGCGGCCGAAACGGAAAACGGGAATTCCGCGGAACCAACCCAATCCAACGAATCCCAGCCGGATCAGGACGTTGGCGGGGCCGAAGCGGAGCCTGCGCCGGCCGTAAGTCGAACGTCACCGGGCATGCCGCTTTCGCGTTCCGAGCGGCGGCGCCAGGAGCGCCAGCAGCGCAAGCTGGCACGCCAGGCCACCCGGCAGGCGGCCGGTGGCTGACCATGGCGCCGACGCCACGGCTTGCCGGCACGCGGAGCCCAGTCCCGGGCAGCGGCCACGGCGCGGTTGCCGTTTACCCGGGAACCAGCAACCCGCGACCCGAAAGCGCCGTTACGGGGCTACCAGCGGCGCAGGATCTGGCCGGGGGTCGCGCCGGTGACCTTGCCGCCCCGCACCACCTCCACGCCGTTGACCCACACCTGGTCGATGCCCTTGGGCGCCTGCTGGGGCTCCCGGTAGGTGGCCGTGTCCACGATCGCGGCGGGATCGAAGATCGCCAGATCGGCCGCGTAGCCGGGCGCTATCCGGCCCCGGTCCGTCAGGCCGATCGTATGGGCGGGCAGGCTGGTCATCTTGCGCACGGCCTCCGGCAGCGTCAGCACCGGCTCGTCCCGCACGTACTTGCCCAGCACGCGCGGGAACGTACCGTAGTAGCGCGGATGGGGCTTGGTGAGGTCCGGCAGGTGCGGCTGGGTGGTGATGATCCCGTCGGAGCCGATCGACACGTTGGGATGGCGCAGGATCTCGGTCATGTCCGCCACGCCGATCGTGAAGAACAGGGACAACGTCTTGGCGTAGTCCGCCAGCAGCAGGTCCAGCATGGCGTCGATGGGGCGCTTGCCGTCCCGGTCGCCGATCTCCTGCAGGCTGTAGCCGTTGTTCTTGGGATTGGAGGGGGATTCGCAGATCATCACGTCCGTCCACGCGGCGATCTTCATGAACCCGCGCTCGCTCATCCCTTCCAGCATCTCCGCCCGGATCTGGTCGCGCTGCACGGGGTCGGCGAGCCGCCCGACCAGCCCCGCCGTGCCGCCCTGGTGGGTCCAGTTCGGCAGCAGGCTCTTCAGCCCGGAACTGCCGGCTGGATACGGATACTGGTCGGCGCCGATGGCGATGCCCTGGGCGCGCAGACTGTCGATATAGGCCAGCAGGTTCTTCGCCTGCCCCCAATATTGCTTGCCGCTCAGCTTGAGGTGGGAGATCTGCACCCTGGCGCCCGAGCGGCGGCCGATTTCCGCCGCCTCGGCGATGGACTCCCAGATCTTCTGGCCCTCGTCGCGCATGTGGGTGTGGTACGACCCGCCGTAACGCGCCGCCACCTTGGCCAATTCCACGATCTCGTCCGTCTTGGCGTAGGCGGAGGGCGGATAGACCAAGCCGGTGGAAAAGCCGATCGCGCCCTCTTCCATGGAGCGCGCCACCAGCTTGCGCATCCGCTCCAGTTCATCCGGCGTCGGCGGCCGGTCTTCCACGCCCATGATGGCGCAGCGCACGGTGACGTGACCCACCAGTTGCGCAATGTTCACGGCCCGCGGCGGCAGGGCGGCGAAAAAGTCCGCCAGGCTCCGCCAGTTCCAGGGCAGGGCCGAATCCACGAACGAGGCGTTTTCCACGAAGTCCTTCTTGCGCTCGGGCAGCAGCGGCGCGGGGGACCAGCCGCAATTGCCGGTCACCTGGGTCGTCACGCCCTGGAGGATCTTGCCCGGCACGAGCGGATTGACCGGCAGGTTGAAGTCGTCGTGGGAGTGGGCGTCGATGAACCCCGGCGCAACGGTCAGGCCCTGGGCGTCGATGCGGCGCCCGGCCTGCTCCTTGGCGAGATTGCCGAGCGCCTGGATCCGGCCGCCGGCGATTCCCACATCCGTTTGCACGGCGGGGGTGCCGGTGCCGTCGAGAACCTGTCCCCCGGTAATGATCGCGTCCAGCATCTCCGTCACTCCCTCATTGCATTGGCAAAACCGTTCCGCACCCGAACGGTGTGCTCACCATGCCATAGCCCGCAGGCGGCAGAAATAGCCGGCGCCGGGGGTGCCCCGTCCCTCGCCGTTTGCAGGGAACGACAGGCCCGCCAAGGGCGGGCCAGGGTGGGGTGCGGCGCGGAGGCGGCCGTGGGCCGGCATTCGGCAGCCTCACCCGCGGTGGCGCTGCCAGGCCTGACGCGAGGCGCGCAGCAGGCTCTGGACGCCGCCCGCGATGCCCTGGGGAAAGAGCAGCACGACCGCGATCAGCAGTGCGCCAAAGATCAGGGAACGTCCGGCGGCGATCCGCGTCGCAAATTCGTCGATGGCGACGAACGCAAACGCTCCGGCCACGGGCCCCAGGAAGAACCGCGACCCCGCGATCACGATGGCCAGAACGAGCTCGGCGGAGAAGAGCCAATGCAACTGCTCCGGGGTGATCTCGCGGGCCAACTGCCCATAGAGGCCGCCGGCCAGGCCCACAAACAGGCCGGAGAGGGTGAAGGCGATCCAACGGTAGCGCGGCACCGGAACGCCAATGAAGGCCGCGCGCGTCTCATTGTCGCGGATGGCGCGCAATGCCTGCCCAAACGGCGATTTGTGGATGCGCCAGAGGACCCCCAGCGCGGCCAGAAACGCCGCCACGATCACGAGGTAGTAGCGGGGAATGAACTCGGCGGCGGGAACCTCCCGGCCCAGTTGAGTGAGCCGGGGCAGATACAGCGCGCCCCCTTCCTCCAGGTAGAGCGCCCACCCGGCGCGCCCGAACAGCCGGAACGCCGCCCCGCCGACGAAGCAGGCGTGCACCACCATCGAGAACGCCAGCGTGAGAATGGCGAAATGCAGCTTCGCGGCGCGGAAGGCGACCAGTCCCAGCACGGCGGCGAGCAGCGTCGCGGCAGCGACCGCGGCGGCCAGATACAGTTCCAGCGCTGCCACCAGGTGGAACCGGACGAGAAACGTGCCCGCATAGGCCGCCACGCCAAAAAAAGCGGCGTGCCCCAAGGAGAGCGACCCGGCGGTGCCGTAGAGCAGGTTCAATCCCAGGCAGGCGATCGCGAAGACCAGCATGTGGGACAACAGCACCAGCGGATAGGGCGCCAGCACCCGGGGCATCGCCAGCAGCGCGGCGGCCGCCCCCGCGGACAGCCACACCCTGCGGTGCGACATGAATTCCGAAAATCTGAACACCATGGGCAGGCCGGCAGGATCGCGGTAAAAGGCGCGCGCGGCAAGGCGCTCACCGCCAACCTACCACGGAACGCCCCCGCCGCAGCGCAGGGGCCGATGCGCCGGCAGAAGCGGCTAGAGTGGAAAGCGGCCCAGCGGGTGGCCCGAGGGCAGCCGCTCCTCCCTCCGCGCCTGACGGCGCTGTCTCCCGCCACGGCGTGGCGGGAGAAGCGGATCGGCGCTTTCGGGATCGAAGCGGTTATCTCCCCCTCCACAACGTGGAGGGGGACAGACCCGCGCAGCGGGTCAGGGGGCGGACCGGGGCAATTGCCCTTTGTCGCAATTCTTGCCAAAACAGCGGCAGCGGCGGGTCACGGGAAGATGGTTGAAGCGGAGCGACTCCATGGACAAGTCGGGCTGGGAGGTGGGGGCGGTCTTGGCCGCCCAGGCCAAGGCGCGGGGCGGCAAGCCCTTCCTGCAATTCCAGGAGGGGCCCCCGGTCACTTATGCCGAAGTGGACGCCATCGCCCACCGGGTGAGCCGGGGCGTGGCGGCCCTCGGGGCGCGGCCGGGCGACCGGGTGGGCGTGTGGCTGCCCAACGGGTTGGAGATTCTTTACGCGTGGTTCGGCGTGAACCGCGCCGGCGCGGTGGCGGTATTCGTCAACACCGCCTACAAAGGCGCGTTCCTGGAACACGTGCTCAACAACGCCGCTCCCCGTTGGATCGTCGTGGCGGCGGAGTACCTGCCGCGGCTTGCCGAGAGCGAGGCCAACCTGCCGGCGCTGGAGCGGGCGATCGTGGTGGGGGCCATTCCGGCCGGCACGCCCACGCTCAAGCGCATCCGCGTGCAGCCGTGGGAGGACTTGTTGCGGCACGGCGCGGAGCCGCTTGGGGTGCCGGTGACCTACCGCGACCTCGCCGTGATCATGTACACGAGCGGCACCACGGGCCCCTCCAAGGGCGTGCTGATGCCCCACGCGCATCTGTACCTGTTCGGCCAGGGCGGGGTCGACTGCCTGGGGCTGCGGGCGGACGACGTCTACTACGTCTGCATGCCGCTCTTTCACGCCAATGCGCTGCTGATGCAGCTCTACGGCACGCTGATCGCGGGGGCCAAGGCGGTGATCGTGCCCACCTTCAGCGCCAGCCGCTGGCTGGACGACATCATCCGCTACGGCGCCACCGTCACCAACCTGCTGGGGGTGATGTCGGAATTCGTCTGGCGCCAGCCGCCCCGCCCGGAGGACCGCCGCCACAAGCTGCGCACCATCCTCGCCGTGCCCAACCCGCCGGAGATCGCCGCCGGCTTCCCCACGCGCTTCGGGGTGACACTGATCGAGGGTTACGGAATGACGGAGGTGAACATTCCCCTCTATTTCCCCATGGGCGACCCGCCCCGGCCGGGCAGTTGCGGCAAGCCCTATCGCAAGTACTTCGACGTGCGCGTAGTGGACCCGGATACGGACGAGGACATGGCGCCGGGCAATCTTGGCGAGATCGTCGTGCGGCCCAAGGAGCCCTACTGCTTCATGGCGGGCTACAACGCCATGCCCGAGAAGACCGTGGAAGCCTGGCGCAACTTCTGGTTTCACACGGGCGACGCGGGGCGGGTGGACGAGGACGGCTACTTCTACTTCGTGGACCGCATCAAGGACACGATCCGCCGCCGGGGGGAGAACATTTCCTCCTACGAGATCGAGCGCGTGCTCTCCGAGCATCCCGCCGTGGCGGAAGCCGCCGCCATCGCCGTCAAGTCGGAAATCGCGGGCGGGGAAGACGAGGTGAAGGCCTGCATCGTGCTGAAGCCGGGCGAGGCGCTGCGGCCCGAGGGCCTGCTGGACTTCTGCCAGGCGCGCATGCCCTACTTCGCCGTGCCGCGCTACGTGGAGTTCGTCGCTGAACTGCCCAAGACGCCGACGGCCAAGGTTCAGAAGGCCAAGTTGCGCCAATCCGGCCTCACGCCGGCCACTTGGGACCGGGAAGCCGTTGGCTACAAGGTGCGGAGGTCGTGACGATGGAAATTGGCGCACGCGCGGCATCCCATACCGTGGCACCGCGTGGCGAAACCCAATCTTGCCAATTGGCGGATGGAGTGTCACACAAGGGCACGGGCGGAGGGCTCTCGGAGCCGGCCTGGAGCAGCGATCGTTGCGGAGAGGAATCCGATGCACAATATCTATTCCAAGTTGAGCCTCGCCTTCGCCGGGGGGGTGGTGGGCGGAGTCGTTCAATCGCTGATCATTGTCGCGCTGAGTGAGTTCGCGTTCTTCCAGTTGATCGGCACGGACTTCAAGGTTCTGCTCAACTTGCCCTACCTCTACCAGCGCGCCACTTGGGGCGGCTTGTGGGGCCTGCTGTTTGTGATTCCCATTCTCACCGGTTGGCATCACCGGCAACGGGGCCTGGTTTTCGCCGCCGGTCCGGCCGCCGCCAGTTTCTTGTATTTCCTCCCAATCCTGGATCACAAGGGCTGGTTTGGGCTAGGTGTCGGCCTAGTCTGGCCGGTGGTTGTCATCGTGTTCGCCCTCATCTGGGGCTTCGTCGCCGGAGCGTGGCTGGACCGCGCTTATGGCCTGGTGAAGGACGAGGCGTGACCGGGGCGTCCGGAACGCGCCCAACCGCGTCCAGGAGCGGGGCGACCCTGGCAAGTTCCGCCCCGCTTTGCTATACACAACGGCAAAAACGATTAGCCACGGATGAACACAGATAAACACAGATTGATTCTGACGAAGCGCCCTTGTTCTGGAGACTGATCGCAAGCAAAAAGCATTGGACTGCTTTCCAAGGGGCTTCTGGAGCAGGTTAGCGAATCATTGGCGCGCAATGCTCCGCCCGTATCACTGCATTGCGCCATCGCCATCCGCTTTTCTTATCCCTGTTGATCCGTGGCTATCTGTGGCTGCAGTTGTGTCGTTGCGTATAGAAGAGGCCAAAAGGACGTCATCCGGTGAGTGCCGGCGAATCGCATGAGCAATCCGCCCGCTCCGCCACCCGCATTGCACACGACCGATCGGCGCGCGGAGCGGCACCGCCGCGTCCTGAGCGGGGCAATGGCATCGCCGGAACGTCGATTTTCAGATCCGACACGTTGAGGGCACATGGTTTCGCTTCCCGAATCGATCCAAGCGGTCCATCCCGCGCGGAGGAAGTTGATCGCCCACGCGGAGCGGGTGTTGGAGGGCTTCGCCACCCCGTGCGAGATCATCCTCGCCCAGGGAGAAGTGCTGCGCGTGGGAACCGCCGCGCCCAAGTTCCGCGTGGTCTTCCACGACGACCGCGTGCTGCTGCGGGGCACGGACGAGTTCTCCTTCGCCCAGGCCTTCGTGAACGGGGACATGGACATCGAAGGCGACATGATGTCGTTTTTCGACGTGCGCACCAAGCTCAAGTCGATGCTGGGCATGTCCGCCTTCACACGGTTCTGGACGCAGATGCTCTTCCAGAATCCCACCCAAGTGAACCGCGAGGCGATCCGGCACCACTACGAGTTCGGCGCGGACTTCTTCCTCTGCTTCGCGGACCAGGGCTACCATCTCTATTCCCACGGGTTCTTCGATTCGGACACGGAAACCCTGGAGCGGGCCTGCGAGCGCAAGTTGGAGGTGATGTTCGACTGGACCCGGATGAAGCCGGGCATGCGCGTGCTGGATATCGGCGCGGGCTGGGGCGCGGTGATCCGCTACTGCGCGCCCAGGGGGGTGCACGTCACCAGCCTCACCCTGGCGCAGGACTCCCACCGGCACATCACCCAGATGCTGAAGGACAACGCCTTCATCGGCCAGGTGCTGCTGGAGGACTTTCTGGTGCACCGGCCGGCGGAGCCCTACGACGCCATCGTGATCCTGGGGGTGATCGAACACATTCCCTACTACCGCAAGTTCTTCGAGCGGGCCTATGACCTGCTCAAGCCGGGCGGGCGGATCTACATGGACGCCTCGGCCGACATCGAGAAGTTCATGGTGAGCCGCTAT
>JBGPEV010000119.1:0-7740 GCA_041482995.1 bacterium
GGGGCACCCAGGTCTCCATGCCCTCCGTGAGCCGGGGCGGCAGGAAGAGATCGTTGGCCGCGGAGATCATCAGCGCGGGGGCCTCCACCCGCTGAGGCACGTCGGCCAGGAGTTCCCAGTTGCGCCGCAGATTGCGGTACCAATTCATGCCGCCCGTGAACCCCGTGCGGC
Organism: bacterium; assembly: GCA_041482995.1. Taxonomy (GTDB): domain Bacteria; phylum SAR324; class SAR324; order SAR324; family JACQKK01; genus JBGPEV01. Next base: position 172 of record JBGPEV010000119.1, read on the forward strand.
GGAAGGTGTCCACGTACCGGCGGAATTCCTCCGGCGGCAAGAAGGGCGTGCCCCCCGCGGCACCGTCGCCGGCCAGCGCGTCCAGCGTGAGCAGCCGGCCGATCTGCTCCGGCGGCAGGTTCACGGCATGGCCGCTGCGGGGCTTGCGGAACATGCGGTCCAAGACCCGCTCGACGTCGCGCTCGAACAGCGCCTCCGCCCGGCCGGGCTCCTGAAAGGCGACCATGTAGTGGTCTTCCCCGTAGACGTGGCGCAGCGTACTCACCAGATCCCGCGGGCCGCGCGGCTGAAAGGGCGTATTGAGCGCGATCACCCCCGCCACCCGCTGAGGGTGCAGCAGGGCCAGGTGCCAGACCACGATACCGCCCCAGTCGTGCCCGCAGAACACGGCCCGCTCCAGGCCCAGCGCATCCAGCAACCCCACCAGATCGCCGGTGAGGTGCTGCACGTCATAGGCGGTGACTTCCCCGGGCCGGTCGCTCTGACCATAGCCGCGCTGGTCCGGCGCGATCGCCCGGTAGCCTGCCGCCGCCAGCGCCGGCAGTTGGTGCCGCCAGGAGTAGGCCAGTTCCGGAAATCCGTGGCAGAAGACGACGGGAAAGCCCGCGCCCGCCTCCCACACGGCCAACCGGATGCCGTTGACCGGAAGCATGCGGGGTGCGCCCATCGGAATCGCCGTCATCTCGCCGCCCCCGCGCCAAGGAAGCCCGCTGCCGCTGGATGGACCGTTGCCGCTGTGTGCCGAAGGATGCACCATGAGGCCGCCAATCACAATTCGGGAGACGCAGCGCACCGCACGGGACAGGGGGCCATGAGGATCGGCATGGCTCCACCCGGTCTGGCGGCGCTGGCCGTCCTGCTGCTGACGCTGGCGGGCGGATGCGCCGGGCCGGAGAAAGAACTCGTGGGGCCTGCCGAGGTGCGGCCCATGGCCGGGGATGAAGGGATTCCCACCCAGTTCGTTACTACGTCCCACCGGGCGGGCGCGCGCCAACCGTTCCTGCTCCTGCGCCAGGAACACCCGGTGGCCAGCGTGATCTTGTTCACGGGCGGAGACGGCGTCGCGGAGATCGGCCCCGCGGGGATCCGGCGGCGCGGGAACTTCCTGGTGCGCACCCGCCAGCGCTTCGCCCGGCAGGGCCTGATGGTGGCCGTCGTCGATCCGCCGTCGGATCGTCAAAGCCTGAACGGCTTCCGCACGAGCGCGGCGCATGCGCTCGACATCAAGGGCGTGATCGCCTACCTGCGGGAGCAGGCGCCCGTGCCGGTTTGGCTGGTGGGCACCAGCTATGGCACGGTCTCCGCCGCCAAGGTCGCCGACCGCTTGGCCGATGGCGGCGGACCCGACGGCGTGGTGCTGACGTCCTCGCTGTTCGTGCGCGGAAGATGGGGGGATTCCGTCTTTGACGCCGATCCCTCCCGCGTTCGCGTGCCGCTGCTGTTGGTTCACCACCGGAGCGACCGCTGTCCCGCCACCCCCTTCTCCCAGGCGGAACCGTACCTGAGGCGCATGGTCAACGCCCATCCCGCGGAACTGATTCCCTTCGAAGGCGGCGGGCCGGTGCACGGCCCGTTCTGCGAGCCGTTCGACTACCACGGCTATCCCGGCTTGGAGCCCAACGTGGTGGAGGCGATCGCACGCTGGATCAAGGCCCATCCGCCCCGCTGACGGGCCGCTCCGGAACGCCCCACCCAACCGTGGCGGCCGTCTGTTGAGTTGTGTCCCGCTGTCGGCATCCCGCCTGAAGACCCGCCCGTCTATCCTTATGCTTATATTTTCATATGGTGTTGAACTTGTGGATGTATTTTAACGGAACTTTTGTCTCCATGGGTCGTTATTATGATAGACGACCCGAACTGAGATGCACCTCTTGGAAAGGGTCCGCAATGACGACCTTGTGCAGACGGAGTTCCCTTGAATCGCTGGCTGCTCGCCCTGTGCTTCTTCCTGATCCCGCTCCCGCTGTGGGCGGGCGAATGGACCCAGTCGGATGTGGCGTTTGAAGCCGCCTACTTGTCCCTGCACGTGCTGGATTGGGGGCAAACGCTCAATATCGTCGCGGAGAGGCACATCTTCAACGAGCAGAACCCGGTGCTGGGCCACCACCCCTCCCGCGAGCAAGTGAACACCTACTTCGCGCTGACCGCGCTCGCCCACATCGCCATTGCCAACTGGCTCGATACCCCGGCGCGCACGTACTTTCAGCTCATCACCATCGGCTTGGAAGCCGCGGTGGCGGGCAACAACTACCGCATCGGCCTGCGCACCGCCTTCTGAAGCGACAGGAGCCCAATCGAGTGAACGGATGTTTTGCCTTGGCGCCGCCACCCACTGCGGCATAAAATTGACACTCCCAACCATTCGGGTCCGAGCCGGTGGCCAAGCCGATGCCCGGACGCATCGTCCGGCCACAAATGAGGCATCATGAGCGCATTCAAGCATCCTTTCGTTCTGCTGCTGGCCACTGCCGTGATTGCGGGCGTCACGCTGGCCGGATGCAGCAGTAGCAGCGATAAGAAGAAGACGGACTCCGCCCCGGCGCAACAGACCATCCCCCCCTACGGCCCGACGGTCAGCATGAGCTTTCCGGACTCCCTGACCGGCGGACAGGTTACGACCGCGGGGGCGGGGTTGGTGAAGCCCCTGTTTGGACCCCATCCCATGGCGGGCGGGGGGCCAAGCTGCGCATTCCAAGGCCACGGCTCCGGCGACCCGTTCCAGAACGGCTTCAAGATGACCCGCTTCATGGTGGGCATGGTTGCCTCCTGGCAGTGCATCGCGGACTCGCTGATGGAGATGGTGTCCACGGCAGTGTTCCAGGGCTTTGTGCCCACCAACGGCACCATCGTCAACATTGCCGATTCCTCCGACCCAAGCGGGCCGACCGGCATCGCCGTGCTGGCGGATGCTTCCGGCCAAAAGACCGTGAAGCTGTACTTCAAGGGCAGCACGACCAGCCCGGCGCTCTACCTGTCCTGGAAGGTGGCACCCGCTTCCACCGAAGGCCGGCTGGTGCTGAACATCACGCAAATGATGGGCGACCCGGCCAGTGACATGTCAGTGGATCGGGAGGGCCCGACCCACATGCGGATGGACTTCGACCAGACCGGCGCGGCCAAGAGCGCCCAGATGTACATCGCCTTCGACCCCTATAACGACTTCCCCGACCCGAGTTCATGGAACAACCCCTGGGCCACCGGCTTCCGGGTGAACGCAAGCAAAGCTCTGAGCGACAACACGATCCAAGTCCACGGCATCATGGGCATGCAACGCCAGTTCGACACCGCCTACGGTGTTGCCTATCCTTTCGATGTGCCGAGCCTGAAGATGTTCGCCGTGGCGCTGGGCTCCGGTTCCGGGGCGGCCCACGCCGTGATGGCTGACATCGGGCTGTCCTTCAACATCGGCGGCGGGGAAAGCCTGGGCGACTTCCTGTTCAGCAAGGACGACACGTATTACTTCACCGCCACGGGGCTGGCCGAGTACATCAATAAGAGCATCGCTTCCCCCGCCACGTATAAGGGGGGTCAGCTCATTGTGAGCAACAGCACCCCTCCGGATACCGCGGCGCAAGTGGACTTGTTTCTCAGCACGGGAACGAGCTACCAGAACTGCATCGCCGTGGCTCCGACCACCAGCGCGGACTGCGCCACCTTCCTGAGCGCCTTGTTCAATGCGGGCGGCGGCTGGGGGTTTGAAGTGAACTCTGGCACCGAGCCCTCCGACGCGCGGAGTGCCGCCTTGCCTGGAACGATGCTCACCCAGGTCTATCCGGACGGCGCTTTGGATTGGACCGGCGTGTTCGACATGACCTTCGCGCCCACCAACTAAGCCCGGAGGGCAGGCGCTCGCGGGGCGGATCGCGATCCGCCCCAACAGGCCGCCGGGGCGGCCACGCAACGGTCGCCCTGACGCCTTGCCGGAGGGCGGCCGCGCCTAGAACGTCCATTCCCCGGGCGTGTCTCCGCCGCCTTCCTCCCAGCCGATGCGGCGCACCTTGACCGCGCAGCGCTTGCCGAACTTGTTGCGGCCCACGCTGAACTCCACGATGTCTCCCGGGTGCAGCGCGCGCAGGCCCTCGTCCTCGATGGCCGAGTGGTGAACGCTCAGTTCCTCCCCGCCCTCGCTCAGGATGATCCCCATCCCGCGCTGGGCGTCAAACTCCTTCACCGTTCCTTCGGGCATTCCGCACCTCGGTTTTTTGGAACCACCGATGAACACCGATACACACCGATTCAACTACAACTGCAATTTCGATTGAGCACTCGGTCGTCCAGACGAGGACCCTCACCCTGGCCACTGCACGCGCTTCCGGTTTGACAGGTCATCGGTGCGTGTCGGTGTTCATCGGTGGTTTCCTTGGTAGTTTCAATCGAACAGCGACGCCACGTATTGCCGGGGGTCGAAGGGGCGCAGGTCGTCCACGGTTTCGCCCACGCCGATGTAGCGGATGGGGAAGTCGAACTCGTTGACGATGCCGATCACCACGCCGCCGCGCGCCGTGCCGTCCAGCTTGGTGAGCACCAGCCCGGTGACGCCGACCGCTTGATGGAAGTCCCGCGCCTGGCGGATGGCGTTTTGGCCCGTGTTGGCGTCCAGCACCAGCCAGGTCTCGTGGGGCGCGCCGGGGAGCGCCTTGGCCAGGACGCGCTTCACCTTCTTCAGTTCCTCCATCAGGTGCAGCTTGGTGTGCAGCCGCCCGGCGGTGTCGCACAGCACCAGGTCGTACCCTTCCTGCACGCCCTTCTGCACGGCCCGGAACAGGGCCGCGGCTGGATCGGAGCCGGCGGGCTTGCTGAACAGGTCGCAGCCCGAGCGCCGGGCCCAGCCTTCCAACTGCTCGGCGGCCGCGGCGCGGAAGGTGTCCCCGGCCGCGAGCAGCACGCGCTGGCCCTCGGCCCGGAACAGGGCGCCCAGCTTGCCGACCGTGGTGGTCTTCCCCGTGCCGTTCACCCCGACGAACAGGATCACCGCGGGCTTTGCGCCCAGCTTGGGCGGCGCTATGGGGCGCTCCATCACCCGCAGGATCTCCTCCCGCAGGGCCGTCTGCAAGGCCGTTGCGTCGTCCAACTCGCGGCGGCGCAGGCGCTCCTGGATGGCCCGCAGCAGGCGCCCGGTGGTTTCCGTGCCCACGTCGGCGGCGAGCAGCAGGTCTTCCAGGTCCCGCAGCAGGTCCGGCGCCACCTCCTTGCGGCCCAGCATCAGGCGCGCCAGGCCGCCCGTGAGGCCCTCCCGCGTCTTGGCGATGCCCTGGCGCAGGCGCTGGACGAATCCACCCGCGGCGGGGGCCTCTTCCGGCGGCAGGTCCTTGCGCAATTCCGGTGCCCGTCCGCGCAGGGCCGCCTCCTGGGCCGCCAGCGCGGATTGCACGGACCCGGCCTTGGCCCGCGCCGCCTCCAGGCGGGCCTTGGACTCGGCTTGGCGCCGGGCCTGCTGGCTGGCCCCGACCTGGGCCTCGGCCTGTTCGGCCAAACGCTCCAGCCGCGCCGTGGTCTCTGGGTCGGCGGCGGGGTCGCCGGGCAGTGCGGGCTTGCGGGGGGATTTGCTGTGATTCATGTCCATTCCGTTTGGAAAATCGTTCAGTCCTTCAGGCTACACAAAAATCGGGTTGGATGCTGGCGCCCCGTCCAGGCTCCCCATTCGGCGCGATCTGTGCCATGGCTTGAGCACCCGCTTGGCCCTGATGAAGAACCCCCTTGCGACCCGGAGCGCCATGGAACGCGGAAGGACGCCAGCCGTCAAGATCGGCCAGTTCGAAGTCGCCCACGTGGTGGAAGACGCCTCGCCCACCAGTCCGCGCTTTCTGTTCAGCGACGCCACGCGGGAGGCCCTGGCGCCCCATGCGCACTGGATGGCGCCGCATTTCTACAATCCGGAGACGAACCGCATCCGCATGGCCATCCAGACCATGGTCGTGCGCACGCGGCATCACACGATCCTCGTCGACACCTGCCTGGGCAACCACAAGCACCGCGCCTACGAGGGCTGGCACCTGCGCAACGGCCCGTTCCTCGAAGACCTGGGGCGGGCCGGCGTGCGGCCGGAGGACGTCAACTACGTCATCTGCACCCACCTGCACGTGGACCACGTGGGCTGGAACACGCGGTTGGTGGACGGCAAGTGGGTGCCCACGTTTCCCAAGGCGCAATACCTGTTCGCCCGGCCCGAGTACGACTTCTGGAAGACCCAGCAGGAAGGCGAGTTCGGCCAGATCTTCCAGGACAGCGTCAAGCCCGTGGCCGATGCCGGGCTGCACCGGCTCGTGCCGGTGGACTTCACGCTGGAGGACGGCGTGCGCTTCGAATCCACCCCCGGCCACACGCCCGGCCATTGCAGCGTGCATCTCTCCTCCGGCGGCCAGGAGGCCGTGATCACCGGGGACATGATGCACCACCCCCTGCAGATCGCCGCGCCGGAGTGGTGCACGAAGTTCGACTCCGACCCCGCCCAGGCCCTCGCCACGCGCCGCGCCTTCTGCGACCGCTATGCCGACCGTGACGTGCGGATCCTCGGCACGCACTTCGCCGTGCCGTCCCTGCGCATCGTGGGCAAGGGGGGAAAATGGGCGGTGCAGGTGTGATCCGGAAGCGGTGGCCGCGCCCGGATTGCGCAAGGGGCTTTCTAGCGCATTTCCAGTGACTTAGGTCAATTGGGTTTGTTTCGTTCGAAGGGGCCGGTTGAGATAGAGTGTCGCTATTTAGTACGCTGATCGGTGGTTGCCGATGGCACTGGGCGCAAGCGGAGGCCATCGTCCGCCTGCGCCGCGCCGTTTCCCACCCGTCGCGAAACAGCAAGGGCGCGTCGCCCACCAACCGGCGAGTAGCCCGTCCATGGCGTCATGGGGCACGGCCTGGGCGGCGGGGGCGCACGGCGCGGCTCGACAGTTCCGCCCTGCTGTGGTGCAGTCCTGGGAATGAGCGACCTGACCGACTGGGGAGAAGCGATCATGGCGACGAGCGAGCAAGAGGCCCGCCTGGCGATCCGGCAGGTTGTGGAAAACTGGGCGGTGTGGCGGGACGCCGGGGACTGGGAGCGCTTCCGCACCGTCTGGCACCCGGAGGGCCGCATGATGGCCACCTGGTTTCAGGGGCTCGGGCGGGATTTCATTGCGGTCTCCATCGAGGGCTGGAACCAGGGCGTGTCCATTCTGCACTTTCTGGGCGGCTCGGCCATCGACGTGGCGGGCAGCCGCGCCATCGCGCAGACCAAGATGACCATCTCCCAACGTGCCACGGTGGACGGCGTGCCCTGCGACGTGGTGTGTACGGGGCGCTTCTACGACTTTTTCGAGCAACGCAAGGGCGTGTGGGCGATCGTGCTGCGCCAGCCCATCTACGAGAAGGACCGCCTCGACCCCATCGACCCGGCGGCCAAGCTGGAGCTCGACCCCAAGCTGCTGGCGGAATTTCCCGAGGGCTACCGGCACTTGGCCTATCTGCAGACCAAGAACGGATTCACCGGGAAGCGCGACATGCCCCAACTCAAGGGACCGGAGGTGCAGAAACTCTACGCCGACGGCAAGGCGTGGCTGGAGGGCAAGCCGCTGACGCGGTAGATCCAAACAACAA
>JBGPEV010000120.1:0-7693 GCA_041482995.1 bacterium
AGAAGCGCACGAACCCCATGGCCAGGGCGGCGGCCGTGCCCAAGGCCCCGCCCAGCAGCGCCAGCACCACCGATTCAAAGAGGAAGGAAAGCAGGATGGAAAACTTCGAGAAGCCCAGCGCGCGGAGCGTGGCGATCTCCCGCCCCCGGCTCGCCACGGCCGCGTACATGGTGATCATCGCGCCGATCATCGCCCCCACCGAGAAGAAGATCGCGATCACCAGGCCCAGGGCCTGGAGCAGCAGCGCGGAGGACTGGCCCTGCTTCTCCAGGAAGTCCGTCTCGCGCTGGGCCTTCAGTTCCTGCTGCCGGTCCGCCTCGATCGCCAGGCGATAGGACTCGAATGCACCGGGAGAGGTCAAGCGCACGCGGACGCTGGAGGCAAGCGAGCCCCGGCCAAACGCGTTGCGGAACGTGTCCAGGTCGCCCCAGACCTCGCTCTCATAGGAAGAGCCGCCGGCCTCGAAGACGCCCACCACCCGCACGGACCGTCCCTTGCGCAATTCGATGGATTGGCCGAGCTCCAACCCCACGAACCGGCCGCGGATCGCCTTGCCGACGATCGCCTCGTCCGCGCCGGGAGCCGGGGCGCGGCCCTCCACGATGCGCACGTCCTTGTGGAACGCGTACGCATCCTGGGTCACGCCGCGCAGCAGGACGTTGGAGACGCCGCCGTCGGTGCCGATCTTGTCCAGCGCGATCACGACGACCAGGTCCGCCGTGGCATCGGGCGCGCCGCCGGGCCGGCGGGCGACCTCCTTCTGCGACGTGGCGAGCGAAGCCCCGGCGGGCAACACGCTGCTGCCCAATTCCGCGTCAGACCCCGCGCGCATTACGATCGCCACGTCGGGACTGCCCGCCGAGACCAGGGTCTTGCGGATGCCTTCGCCCAGCATCAGCACCGACGCGAACACGAACACGACCAGGGCCACGCCGCCGGCCGTCGCCACGGTGGTTGTGCGGCGGACGGCGATGTTCCGCAGATTGTAGGAGATGGGCACCATCAGTCGAGTCTCCGCAGGGCATCGATGACGGTGAGGCGGGAGGCCCGCCAAGCGGGAATCGCTCCGGCGACCGCGCCCAGCAACAAGGCCAGGGCCACGGAGAGCGCCATCACGTCAAGCTGCACGTGGAACCATTGAAACATCGTGTTCATGTTCTCCTCGATCCAGCGGCCCAGGCCGTATTCCACCAGGGGGTACGCGATGGCGACCCCGATCAGGCCGGCGATCAGACCGAGCGCGACGGATTCGCCGATGACGAATGTCGCCACGTGGCGCGGCAGGAAGCCCAGCGCCCGCAGCACGCCGTACTCGTGGCGCCGCTCCCGCACGCCCATGGCGATCGTGTTGCCGAGGATCAGCAGCAGGATCAGCAGAATGATGATGGACACGATCTGCACGGCCTGAAGAATGGCGCTGAACATGCCCAGGAACGAGTTGTTCATCTGCTTTTCGCTCATCGTGAGCGTCTGCACGTCCAGGGAGTCGAATCCCTTGTCCACCGACGCGCTGATGTCCGCCGTGTGCGCCGGATCGTCCACGCGGGAAACGATCCAGCCCACTTTGTCCCGGAAGACTTCCGGCCGCGATTGGTCGAAGTAGTCCCAGTGGAACAGGAAGCCGGTGCGGTCGATGGTGGGGCTCTGGGAGGTATAGATTCCCGAGACGTTGAACGTGTAGGTACCGCGGAAGATGCCGCTTTCCAGGCTGATGCGGTCGCCCACCTTGAGCGCGAGCTTGGCGGCCAGATGGTCCCCGATCAGCGCCCCTTGCCGGTCGCCCAGCCAATGTTCCCGTTCGGCCGGCTTCACCTGCATCTCGTTGTAGACGTCCAAATAGCTGGCCGGATCGACCGCCAGCGTCATGAAGAACTCCTCGGGGTGGCGGGGGTCCTTGCCGCCAAACCAGTTCGCCCACGTGGCTGCCTGGATGCCCTTCTCCTGGCGGATCCGGTCCACATAGCGCTTGGGCAGCTCCATGATGAACGACACCTTGTGCCGGGTCCCCAGGCGGTCCTTCGCCGCATACTCGATACTGGCATTCCAGGAGGCGAGGATCGTCCGCAGCAGCAGGAAGGCCATCACCGCCACGGCAACACCCAACACCGTGAGGGTTGTCCGCAGTTTGTTGCGCCGCAGATTGCGGAGAGCGATGCCCAAGAGGCTCATGCGAGTTTCCCCTTGTCCAGGCGATGGATGACGGTGGCCCGCTCGGCCGCGAGCGGGTCGTGGGTCACCATCACGATGGTCTTGTGGAACTCCGTGTTCAGGCGGACCAGCAGCGCCAGGATGTCGTCGGCGCTCTTGCGGTCCAGGTCGCCCGTGGGCTCGTCCGCGATGACGATGCTCGGGTCGTGCACGATGGCCCGGGCAATGGAGACGCGTTGCTCCTGCCCGCCGGAAAGCTGGCGGGGGTAGTAGCCCATGCGCTCCTCCAGGCCCACCACGCGCAAGGCAGTTTGCGCCCGCTTGCGGCGCTCTGCGCGGGGCAGCTTGGTGAGCAGCAGGGGCAGTTCCACGTTTTCCGCCGCGGTCAGGACCGGCAGCAGGTTGTAGGACTGGAAGATGAATCCGATGTGGCGCGCCCGGAACGCCGCCAGGGCGCCGTCGCTCATCGTGCCCACGTCCTGGTTCGCCACGCGCACCTGACCCTTGCTGGGGCGGTCCAGGCCGGCGATCAGGTTCAACACCGTGGTCTTGCCCGAACCGCTGGGCCCCATCAGCGCCATGAACATGCCGCCGGGTACGTCCAGGCTCATGTCCTCCAACACGTGAATGGGCTCGTTGCCCCGGAAAAACGTCTTGTCCACGCTCTTCAGCTCAACCATCGGCTGCCCGGCATTGGCGTCACTCATCGCGCGGTCTTCTCCTTGATCTTCATGCCTTCCTGCAAAGTCGGTGGGGGCCGGTCCACGATTCTCGTTCCCGGCGGAGGGCCGGCCTTCACGACAAATCCATCCGCCAGCGCCTCGCCCACCTGCACGGGTTCCCAATACAGGGAGCTGTCCTCCCGCACCACCAGCACGGCTTTCCCGCCGCCGTGGTCCACCAGGGCGCTGCCCGGAACGACCCTGCGCTCGGCGGCGCGAAGTTGCTCCTCGCTGGGCCGCTCCGTGAGAAAGCTCACGCGGGCGGACATGTCCGGCAGCACGCCGGTCAGGGCATCGAGAAAGCGCACCTTGACGGTGAGCGTTGCCTTGGCCCGGTCCACCTGCTTGCCGAACTCGGCCACTTCGCCGCGGAACCGCTTGCCGGGGAGGGCGTCCAGCGCGATTTCGCACGGGCCGCCATGGCGCACCAGATGCAGCCGCGCCTCGGGCACGTCCGCTTCCACCATGCTCGAATTGAGGTCGGCCACATCGGCCAGGCTCAACTGCGCGCCCGTGGAGGAATACCCCACTACCTCGCCCACCTCCAGCGGCTTGTGGATCACGGTCCCGGCGATGGGGGAGCGGATCGTCATCTGCTCCATGGCGACCTGCGCGGCTTGCTCATCGGATTGGGCGACCCGGATGTCCGCGTCGGCGGCATTGAGCGCGGCGCGCAGGGAATCCTCGCGGGCCTCCAGATCCTCCATTGTCGAACGGGCGCTGGCGCCCACCGCAGCCAGCCGCCTTTCCCGCGCCAGTTGCACCTGCACCTCTGCCAGGTTGGCCCGCGCGGTGAGGGCCCGGGCCTGCGCGGCCCCCAGGCGCGAGTGGGCCTGGGCCAACTGACTGACTTGATCGGAGGCGTCCAGTTCCATCAGCACCTGATTCCGGGCCACCTTGTCGCCCTCGTGCACGAGCAGCTTGCTCACCCGGCCGGGGATCTTGGAGGCGACCTTGGAGATGACCTGGGGCACCACGTAGCCGGAGGCGGTGAGCGAGGTGGATGCGGCCACGGGGGAGACCAGGGCAATGCGCGTGACCGCCACCTCGGTCTTGAAGAGGCGCGCCTCGACGTGGGGCCAAGCCGCGATGCCCGCTCCGGCCAGCGCGGCGAGCACCCCCAGGCCCGCGATCACGCGCCAGAGCGTTCCCGGCCATTGCCGGGGCGGAGGCGTCTCGCGCTGGATGCGCAGCGAGGCCAAGTCCGAAGAGAGCGAGTCACTCACGCCTATCACCTGTCCAAAAGCCCGGCTCCCGAAATCAAGCGGTGCCGCCCGCGGGGATTCGGGGCCATGGCTGCCGCAGCCACCGTCCATACTGAATTCAGAACGGGCACAAGGCAAGTGAATGGGCGGACCGCAGGCATGCGCTACGGCCCAGCTCCCGCGGCCGAGCCAGCGCCCAGCGTAGCATCGTTTCCGGAACGCCAATGAGTCTGATCCCTTGGGGAACGCCAATCGTCCGAGGGAAGCGCTCCGGGGAGGGTCCACCTAGAGCCTCTTACACAACTGCCGAAACACGAGGACGACAAAGACCACGAAGGAAGTTGTTTGGGATTGGGATTCGGGTAGCCGGGGAGCATCAATCGAATTCCCACTGGGGCGCACTCCCAGTCCGGACCGCACTGGACGCGATCCGGTGTTGATGGCGAAGATCATCGATCCAGTGTCGAAAGTTTGCAGTTCTTTGTGCCCCCTTTGTTGTCGGAGCCTGCCCTCGAGCGAAGCGAAGGGTGTCCTTTGTGTTGAGGCAGTTTGCGGTTCTGTTAGGCGCTCTTAAGTGACGCGATAGTTCGCCAGCCGTTCCAGCGCCATCACCAGGGCGCAATGGTCCAGGTCGGCCTCACCGCTGGCCACCAGGGCGTTATAGAGTTCCTGGGTCGTGGCGGTGTTCGGGAGGGAGATGCCCAGTTGACGGGCGGCGGAGAGGGCGTTGTTCAGGTCCTTCTGCTGGTGCTTGATCCGGAAGCCCGGCTTGAAATTGCGGGAGAGGATCCATTCCCCCTTCAGTTCCAGCAGGCGGCTGTTGGCGGCCCCGCCCATCAGGGCCTTGCGGACTTTCACGGGGTCGGCCCCAGCCTTGGAGGCGAAGAGCAGCGCCTCGCAGATCGCCTCGAGGTTCAACGCGACAACAATCTGATTGGCGACCTTGCAGGTCTGCCCGGCACCATGGTCGCCGATGTGGGTGATGGTCTTGCCCATCAGTTCCAGATAGGGCCGGACGCGGGCCAGCACGGCTTCCTTGCCCCCGACCATGATGGAAAGCGTGCCGGATTCCGCCCCCACCTCGCCGCCGGAGACGGGTGCGTCCAGCATGTCCACACGCTGCTTGGCCAGACGTTCGGCGAAGACTTTGGTTTCCACGGGAGAAATGGAACTCATGTCCACGACCACCGTGCCCGGCTGGGCGCCGGCGGCCACGCCTTCCGGTCCGAACAGCACGGCCGCCACGTCGGGGGTGTCCGGCACGACGATGAACACCACATCCGCCCGTTGGGCGACCGCCTTGCCGCTCGGCTCGGCCTGGGCACCGTGGGCCACCAGCGGGCCCACACAAGATTCCTGGGTATCGTGGACGCGAACGGTATGTCCCCCCTTGATCAGATTCCGGGCCATGGGATTTCCCATGATGCCCAATCCGATGAAGCCAAGGTTTGCCATGGGCGGCGTCCTTCCGGCGCGCAGCGGTGACCCTTCCCGCCCGCAACCTAGCGCGTCTGCCGGCAAATGCAATGGGGACGAATCCGGGTCAAATGGAGCACCAGCGGCGCCGCGGGCATGCGGTAGGGCGGGCGGGAAGGAGCCCCAGCGGAGGGTCCGGCCGGTGCTCGCGGCGCCCGCGCCTTTTCCTCGGGGAGGGGTTCTGCTACCGTGTGCCCGCGCCACCCAGCCGGACCGCGCGCATGCCATCCAGAGCCAGTCGAGCGGAGGGGGAGTCCAGCCATGAGCCGTTTCAAGGGCCAGGTCGCCGTGGTCACCGGCGGGGCGCAGGGGATTGGTTTGGGGATCGCCAAGCGCTTGGGCATCGAAGGCGCGTCCATCGCCATGTGGGACATCAACCCGCACATGCTGGGGGATGCGGAGAAAACCTTGGTGTGCGAGGGCGGGCGTTCCGTGGGCATCGTGTGCGACGTGACCCGGCCCGACAACGTGGAGCGGGCGCTGGCCCGCACACTGGACTCGTTCGGCGGCCGCATCGATGTGCTCATCACCGCGGCGGGCATCACCGGCAAGACCGGCAGCAAGACCCATGAGGTGGACTTGGGGGACTTCGAGCGCGTGATGGAACTCAACGTGACCGGAATGCTGCTCTGCATCAAGGCCGTCCTGCCCACGATGATACAGGCCAACTACGGCCGCATCGTCAACATCGCCTCCATTGCCGGGAAGGAAGGCAACGCCGGCATGCTCGCCTACTCCACCTCCAAGGCGGCGGTCATCGGGCTCACCAAGGTGGTGGGCAAGGACTACGCGGAGACCGGCATCACCTGCAACGCCATCGCGCCGGCGGTCGTGCGCACGGCCATGGTCGCCGCGCTGCCCGAGGCGCAGGTCAAGTACATGACCGACAAGATCCCCATGAAGCGCACGGGCGAGATCGCCGAGATCGCGGCGCTGGCCGCCTTCGCCGCCAGCAAGGAATGCAGCTTCACCACCGGCTTCACCTTCGACGCCACGGGGGGCCGGGCGACGTACTAACTGCCGAACTGCATTTGAAACCACAGATGGACACAGATGAACACAGATAGAACTGCACTTCGGAACCGGGATTTGGGCTCTCCCGAGTGAACAGCATCTGTGTTTATCTGTGTCCATCTGTGGTTCCATTTCTTGGTGTTTCTTGATGCCCACGTTTTCCGCAGATGAGTTGCGCACGCTGGTGGCGCTGTGCTTCATGCAGGTGGCCGTGCCCAAGGCCGAGGCAGAGCAGACCGCCCGGCTGATGGTGGAGGCCAACTTGACCGGTCACGACACCCACGGCGTGCGGCAGACACCCCGCTACGTGGACCTGATCGAGAAGGGACTGATCAAGGCCGGCGCGCCCGTGACCGTGCTCAAGGAGACCCCCACCACGGCGCTGCTGGACGGCCATGACAACCTGGGGTACGTGGCCGCCTCCATAGCTACGGAGAAGGCGATCGCCATGGCGCGCAAGACGCACCTGAGCGCCGTGGGCATTCGCAACCTGAACCACGTGGGCCGGGTGGGCGCCTATCCGGAGATGATCGCGGCGGCGGGCTTCGTGGGGCTGGTCACCGTCAACGCCCAATCGGTGCGCGGCTCCCAAGTGACCCCCTTTGGCGGCTTGGCGGCGCGCCTGGGCACCAATCCCATGGCGGCCGCCTTTCCCAATCCCCAGGGCGACCCCGTACTGCTGGACTTCGCCACCAGCGCCGTGGCGGCCAACAAGATCCGCCAAGCCAAGTCTCGCGGCAAGCAGATGGGCGACGGCATCATGATCCTCAAGGACGGCACCCCCACCACCAACCCGGACGACTACATCCAAGGCCGTGCCCTGATGCTGCCCCTGGGTGGCGAGCAGGGACACAAGGGCTACGCGCTTTCGGTAATGGTGGACATCCTCTCCGGCATCCTGGCGGGCTCTGGCACGACGCTCCATCCCTCCGCCGATCTCAACAACGGCACGTTCATCGTCTGCATCGACCCCGAGGCGTTCACCACGCGCGGCCAGTACGAGCGGGACCTGACCGAGTACGTGGACCATCTGCGCGCCACCCCCACCCTGCCCGGCGCACCCCCCGTCCAGGTGCCGGGAGACTATGAGGCGCGCAACCGCCGCCAGCGCCAGAAAGACGGCATCGC
>JBGPEV010000121.1:0-7655 GCA_041482995.1 bacterium
CGTCACTCGGTCAAAGCATTGGTGAGCGCGGTGCGCAGCTCGGAGCTGTCGGGCGCCACCTTGCTCTTGAACGCGGCCTTCACCTGGCCGTCCTTGCCGATGACGTACTTGTGGAAGTTCCACTGCGGCTCGCCGTGTCTCGCCGCGAGGAAGGCGTAGATGGGCGACTGGCCGTCGCCCTTGGTCTTCACCTTTTCGAACAGCGGGAACTCCACCTTGTACTTGAGCTCGCAGAACTTCTTGATCTCCTCGGGGGTGCCGGGCTCCTGCCCGCCGAAGTCGTTCGAGGGGAAGCCGAGCACCACCAGGCCCTGGGCGCGGTAGCGCTCGTAGATGGCCTCGAGCCCCTTGTACTGCGGGGTGTAACCGCATTGGGAGGCCGTGTTCACCACCAGCAACACCTGGCCCTTGAAGGCGCACAGGTCGATCGAGCGCCCCCGCAGGTCCTCCACCCGTTGATCGAGCAGCGCGGGACAGCCGGCCTTGGGTGCCGGGTCCAGCGCTGCGCGCGGGAACGGGTCGCCGGGCGGCACCGCGGTATCGCCAAAGGCGGCGCGCAGGGAGGTGGAGGTGTGTGCGGGCACGTGATCGGCCAACGCCGCGCCGGGGAGCGCAAGAGCGAGGACCGCGAGCACGATCAGACGCAGGGTCATGGCGGTTCCGGGGCAAAGGGGAGTTGCAGGTCTCTCAAGATCAACACGCCCCATGGCCCGATCCTTCCCTGGGCCACGTCCCCGCGCCGCCGGTGCTAATCCCCTCCGGCGGCGGGAGCCGGCAGCGAATCCGGGCTGATTGTGGGCCGCACCTGCCGGTCGTTGGGCAGGAACAGCGCCACGGCGGCCACCAGCAGGGCCAGCGCGCCCAGCAGCATGAACAGCCAGTAGAACCCCCCCGTGCGCTCATGGATGACCGCCGCCAGCGGCACCGCCACCGAGCTGACGCCGAGGGAGATGACGAACTTGAAGCCGAAGGAGGTGGAGCGCCACTTGGAGGGCGAATAGCGGGCATAGAGGCTGCTCTCCACGGGCACCACGCCCAGTTGCAGCACGACCATGGCGATGGAGGCGAACAGCATGGGCGCGCTGTTGAGCGCGGCCGCCAATATCAGCGCGGGCACCTGCAGCAGATAGGAGATCATGTACACGACCCGCAGCGGATAGCGGTCGGCCGCCAGCCCGCCCAGCAACTGGGAAAGGCCGCCGAGCAGGTAGACCAGCGAGACGAACCCGCCCACGCTCAACTCGCTGCCGGCGACCCCGGTCATCCGTTCCGCGAACATCTTGGGCAGGGCCACCGACGTGGCGTTGAAGATGATCCCCGAAAAGACGCTGGCACAGGCCAGGGCGATGAAGGAGTTGACCA
Source organism: bacterium (assembly GCA_041482995.1). Classification (GTDB taxonomy): domain Bacteria; phylum SAR324; class SAR324; order SAR324; family JACQKK01; genus JBGPEV01. The sequence goes on from JBGPEV010000121.1 coordinate 1,363, forward strand.
TCGCCTTGCGGCCCACATCCGGCTGGGGCACGCGGTCCACCTTTCGATCGCCCAGCGGCCACTTGCGCAGCGCGAGCGCGAACCCGGCGCCGGTGGCCACGGCCACGATGCCGGGCACGATGAACGCCGCGCGCCAACTCACCAGGTCCGTCAGGGCGCCGGCCACGAAGGCCGCGCTGGCCAACCCGATGCTGCCGAATACGCCGTTGATGCCCAGCCCCCAGCCACGATTCACCGAGGAGCGCACCACCATCGCGATCCCGACCGGATGATAGATCGCGGCGAACAAGCCGATCAGGCCCAGGCCCACGGAGATCATCAAGGGCGTGGCCGACAGGCCCGTGAAAATGGCGGAGCACCCGAGCCCGGCGAACATCACCGCCAGCATGCCGCCCTCGCTCCAGCGGTCCCCCAGCCAACCGGCGGGCAATGCCGCCACGCCGAAGAGAATGAACCCCGGCAGCGCCAGCGGCAGCAACTCCCCATAGGACATGCCGAAGTGCTTCTCCAGCGCCAACACCACCGTGGGATACAGCAGCATGAACAGGTGCGTGTACAGATGCCCCAGATTGGAAAACCAGAGGGACAATCGGGCGGATGAATCGGTCATTGACTGTGCCTATCCGAAGGGCGCGCTGACTCTGGGCGGCCCAGAGTGCACGGTGTGCGCTGCGTCCACCACGCGCGCTGTCGAGCCCGCGAAAAAAGATTGATATATTTGATCAAAAAAAGCAACGCACGAGAAAAGACTTTCAATTTCAAAGGACTGAAACCGGATCGCTGCGGTGGCCCTGACGGCCGGGCGCACCCCGACCGCAGGACCGGTTCAATTTTGGCGATTCATGGCCACCACCAGATCGTCCACCGATTTCTCGTAGTGACGGGCGACCAATTCCTCCACGCGCGCTGGGTTGGCTGCGCGCAGGGCGGCCAGGATTTCGCGGTGCTCCTCATTGAACTGCCGTAATGCCGCCGGGGAATTGAAGTAGCGGTGCATGGACATGCGCGCGAAATTGTCCAACTGGGTAATCATCTTGATCAGCGTCTCATTGCCGCAGGGGCCGTACAGCCGCTTGTGGAACAGGTCGTTCAGGTCCAGGTAGCGCACCATGTCCACGCTGGCGTTCCCGATGGTCGCGTCCATGGCCTCGGTCAATCCCTCCAGCACGCGGATATCTTCGGGCGTGATGAGGGGCACGGCCAGACGCGCCGCATGGCCCATCAGCACCTTGCGCAAATCGTAGATTTCCCGCGCCTTCTTGCTGTTGAAGGGATAGACCGTCGCGCCGCGGCGGGGGTGCATCACCACCAACTCCTCGCTGGTGAGCCGGTGCAACGCCTCCCGCACGGGCATCAGGCTGGTGCCGTACTTGTCGGCGATATCCTGCATGCGCAGCGGCGCACCGGGCAGATAGACCCCCCGGATGATGTCCGCGCGCAGCCGCTTCACGATGATCTCGAAGATCGGCTCTTGCACGATCGCGTCGCCGCCGGCGACGGCGGCATGCTTGCTGGGCTTCAAGGGGTCTCGCTTCCGAAAGGTGGATATCCGCTGGTTCCAATCATACCGGGACCGGGCCAGCGCGCCAATGGCGGGAAAGCGGGGTCGGAAGGAACCGGCCCGGTCCCGCCGCAATGCCAGCGCGCGGGCGACAAGCCGGCCGGCCTCCCGGTGCGGGAGGAAATCCTCGGGTCGCCGGGCGGTGGGCGCCGCGAGGCGGCCAACGGCTGAGATTCGTCGTGCTGGCCACCGCCTTCCGTTCGGCGGACAGGCCCCGGTTGTGGTAGGCTGCCGGCCTGCTCGCGATTCATGGATTTCCGAAAGGAGAACACGATGGGAACGGCAATAAAGTCCGGCCGGGTGCTGCTCGGCGCACTGGCAGCCCTGCTGGCGGCGGCTCCGGCCTGGGCGCACACCCCGGGCGCCGTACAGGGCGGTTTCGCCCAGGGTCTGTTCCATCCGCTCACCGGCGCCGATCACGTACTGGCCATGGTTTCCCTGGGTATCTGGGCGGCCCTGTTGGGCGGGCGGCGCGTTTGGCAATTGCCGCTGGCCTTCATGGGAGTGATGGCGATCGGCGGCACGGTGGGCTTCATCGGTCTGCCCCTGTTCGCCGTCGAGCAGATGATCGCGTTGTCGGTGCTGGTATTGGGCCTCGTCATCGCCGTTTCGGCCCGCTTGCCGGAAGCGGCCAGCCTGGCCCTGGTGGCCGCGTTCGCCCTGTTCCACGGGCACGCCCACGGAACGGAACTGGCGGAGGGCGCGTCGCCCGTGCTCTATTCCCTGGGCTTCCTCGGCGCGACGGGTTTGCTCCATGCCGGGGGCATCGGCCTCGGCCTGGGCCTGGGCCGCCGCTCGCCTTGGGTGTACCGGCTCGCGGGCAGCGCCATTGGCGTGGCCGGGGCCGTCTTGCTGGTGCAGGCCCGCTAGTCCCGCCTTGCCCCGTTCCCGCCCGCCCCGGCATCCTCCCCGCGGGGCGGCCCGGGCCCGGCCTGCCCCACAGCGGCGGCGCTTGGCGTCCCTCCGCGCTCAGGGCAGGATAGTAGGCGGTTCGTCACCGGCTTCCGCGTGCCACTCGGATGCGGGTCGCGCCGAATACCGGCGGGCATGCGCCGGCACCCCGTCTCCTTGCACCCATGAACCCCGCCACCCTGCCTGCCCACCGCTGGAACAACCGGCTGCACGCGCTGCTCCTGGTGGGCGGCATGGGCGCGCTGCTGGCGGCGCTGGGCGCCGTGCTGGGCGGCCCAGCCGGCACGCTGGTGGCCCTGGCATTCGGCGGGATCGTCGCGGCGGTGACGCCACGGGTCTCGGCCCGCTGGGCGCTCCGCCTCTATGCCGCGCGCAGGCTGCAGGCGAGCGCCGCGCCCGGGTTGTTCCAAGCCGTGCACGCGCTGGCCGGCCGGGCGGGCCTGGAGCGTCCCGTGGCGCTCTACTACATCCCCAGCGGCCTGATGAACGCATTCTCCGCCGGTACGCGCGCCGAACCCTCCCTGGCCTTGACCGACGGTCTGGTGCGCGGATTGGGCAACCGCGAATTGCTGGGCGTGCTGGCCCATGAACTGAGCCACATCCGCAACAACGACATGTGGATCATGGCGCTCGCCGACGCCGTGAGCCGCATGGTCTCCCTGTTCTCCCTGTTTGGCCAAGTGCTGCTGGTGGTCAACCTGCCTCTGTTCCTGCTCGGCATGGAACGGCTGCCCTGGATTCCGATCCTGCTGCTGCTGGCAGCGCCCACGGTCAGCGCGCTGCTGCAATTGGCCCTGTCACGCAACCGGGAATACGATGCCGACCTGGATGCGGCGCGCCTGACCGGCGACCCTGGGGGACTCGCCCAGGCGCTCCAGCAGTTGGATCGCGCCCAAGGGCAGGTCTGGGAGGGTCCTCTGCTGCGGGGTGCGCGCATTCCCGCGCCTTCCCTGTTGCGCACGCACCCGCGCACGGAGGAGCGCGTGCGCCGCCTGCTGGCCCTTGCGGCCGGCACGCCTTTGGAGATGGAGGGGATGAAGATGGGCGACCCCTGGGCGGTGTGGCCGCAGGTGAGCCGGGTTCCCCGCCGCCGTTGGCATGGATTCTGGCATTGATCCGTGGAACGCCGCCTTGCCGGACCGGCGCGTGGGCTCAGTCGATCACGTAGGACAGCTTGACGGCCTCGTTCTGGCGCTGCACGTCCAGAACGACTTCCTTCTCGTTGCGAAAAACCGTGAAAATGCGCAGCGCCTGGTCGGCGCTGGTGAGGGATTCCCCGTTCACCCCCTTGATCACATCGAAGTTCTGCAAGCCGATGCGCTGGAACACACTGCCCGAAACGATGTTCTGGATCTGGAATCCAATGGTCACTCCATCCTTGCTATACGGTACGACGCGCGCCTGCTTGACGATCTCCGCGAAGTTCTCGAAGGTCTTTTCCACCTCCGCGCTGGGGAGATGCATCTCGATGGTATTGCCCGTGCGGGTCGTCGGCAGTTGGCTCGGCGCGGCTGCCACGGGCGGCGCTGGGCCGGTCGCCGGCCGGCCGGGGGTCGTCTCCACGGAGGGGTTCTGTTCCAGCATGAAGACCGTGGGTTGGCCCCCAAAGGTCACCACGATCCGGTCCGCCAGCACGCGGGTCAGTTTGCCTTGGCTCGGTTCGCAGTCCTTGCCGGAGTCATCGCCGGTGCGCGGCACGCATTCCCCGGGTTGGTAGACCTGCTCCGTCCGTCCGTCCGGCCCGACGATGAACGCGAAGGCGAGTTTGCCCAGAATGAAGGTCCCGCTGAGCGTGATGCGCAGTGGCGCTGCCGGCGCTGTCTGTGCCGCGCCGGGAGCCTGGGCCGCGGCGGCTGCCGTGGAGCGGCGGGCATGAAAGACGTTGCTGGACAAGATGGGGTCAAAGGCCGTGATCGGCTTGCGTTGGCGCACCGTTGCCGCTTCCGCCCGGGCCGGCGCGGTGGCCGGCGCGGGGGTGTGGGAGTCCAGGTAGCGGCCCAGCAGCCAGGCGGCGGTCCCGGCCGAGGTGTACCCGAGCGCCGCGATCAGCGCGAAGACCAAGCCCCACAAGCCCCGGCGCAACACGGTGGGCGACGTCAGGGTCGCCGCGTTCAGCCTGGAAAGGAGGGTCTGCATTTGCTAGGAGTATAGGCGCAACGTCTCGTCAACTCAACCAAGCCCGCGCCCCTGGCGCTTCTCGAGCGCATCCCCCGCATGCACGCTGCCGCTAAACCCGCCGTCGTGGTGCTCAATTTCGGCGGCCCCCGGTCGCTGGACGAGGTGGAGGGGTTCCTGTTCGAGATTCTGCGCGACCCCAACACGATCCGCCTCCCCGCCCCGGGCTGGGTGCAGGACCGGCTGGCCCGTCTCATCGCGCGGCGCAGGACGCCGGAGATGCGGCGCCAATACGACGAGATCGGCGGACGCTCCCCCATCGTGGAGGCCACGGAGCGCATCGCCCAGGCTCTGCGCGAGGGGCTGGCCGCGGCGGGACAGGCCCTGCCCGTCTATGTCGCCCATCGCTATCTGAGCGGCGATACGGCCCGGGCCGCCGCGCAAGTGGTTGCCGACGGCATCACCGAGGTATTGGCCCTGCCGATGTATCCCCACTTCAGCTTCGCCAGCACCGGCACCTCCTTTGAGCAATTGGGGCGGGAGCTGGAACGGGCCGGCTTCGCCGGGCCGTGCCGGGAGCTGCGCTCCTATCCCGACGCGGAGGGCTACCTGCAGGCGCTGGCCGCGCGGCTGGAGACCACGCTGGCGGAGGCCGCCCTGCGTCCCGCGCACACGGTGCTGCTCTGCTCCGCCCACGGCTTGCCCGCCGCCTACGTGGAGGGGGGCGATCCCTACGTGCAGGAGCTCTATCGCACGCTGGACGGGTTGCGGCGCCGCTTCCCGCAGTGGCGCTTCGTGCTCTCCTACCAGAGCCGGGTGGGGCCGGCCGAGTGGTTGCGGCCCTACACGGACCAGATCGTCCCCACCTTCGCCGAGCAGGGCGTGCGGGACGTCGTGTTCCTCCCGCTCGCGTTCGTGAACGATCACATCGAGACGCTCTACGAGATCGGCCACACCTACTTCGAGCTGGTGCGGCGCCACGGGATGACGCCCCACCGGGTGCCCGCCATCGAGGCCCATGGGGGATTCATCCGCGTCTTGGTGGCGGCGACGCTGGATTGGCGCAACGGGCTGGGATCCGTGCCGATGGGCGAACTGCTCCCACCGGATCAGTCCTTCGCCCGGCGGGGTTTCTGGGTGTGGAGCCTGTGGCTCGCGGCGTTGACCTGGGCGCTGGGATTCGCGCTGGCCAGTTGAACGGACCGGCCGGCCCGCGAAAACCGCGCTACTTGCGCACTTCGACCTGGCGCACGGTGTTGCGTTGGGTGCCCAGCTTGGCGATGGCCGTCTCGACCGTATCCCCCGCCTTGATCCACCCCGGCGGCTTCATCCCCCCCGCCACGCCTGAGGGCGTGCCGGTCGTGACCACGTCGCCCGGCTCCAGCGTGAAGAACTGGCTCATGTACCAGACCAGGTGGGGAATGTTGAAGATCAGGTCGTTGGTGTTGCTGCTCTGGCGCGCTTGCCCGTTCACCTTCAGGGAGAGATCCAGATTGTGCACGTCCGGCAGTTCCTCCGTGGGGGTCAGCCAGGGACCCAGCGGGCCGAAGTTCTGGTGGCTCTTGCCCTTCACCCATTGCGAGCCGCGGTGCTGGAAGTCCCGCTCGCTCACGTCGTTGCAGATGAGGAATCCGGCCACGTGCTGGAGCGCCTCGTCCTTGTTGGCCAGGTAGCGCAGCTTGTTCTTCATCACGAACGCGATCTC
>JBGPEV010000122.1:0-7622 GCA_041482995.1 bacterium
CAGATTGAAATTGCCTGGGGCGGCAGACGGATGGCCCCCGCCGGGCTGATGGGCCGGGCTCGCACCGTGTAGGAGCGGATCGCGATCCGCCCCCGCGCAGTCGCCTGAATCGCTGGAACTATCGCCGAAAACGCGGATCGTGGAGGTGCCGAAGAAAATCTGCGTAATCTGCGGTTCCGCAGTTGTTGCCCAGCGCGGGGGGCTGGGCGCAGCGGGGGTGAAGAAAAACTGCGCATCCGCGGACTACGCAGATTGAAATTGCCTGGGCCGGCAGACGGATGGCACCCGGCGCTCCCCGCTGCCCCTGTGCAATCCAGCCGCGTCATCTGCTGCCGCGCATATCCCGTGATCCGGCACCGATATCGAATCGTCACTCCGCGCTCCTTTCGCTGCAGGCGCCGGTATCCCGCCTGCTCCAGCGTTTGCGCGATCCAGGCGTGCCGTTCCGCGCGGCCCGGAATCGCAGACTCCACTTCGCCCGTGCCCTGCAGGAAGGCACGCATCAGCCGCAGGCCCTGGATTCGTGCCGTCACGACGGTCAGCATCCTTTCACGATGCGCGATCCGTCCCCGCTTTCAGACTCAACTTACGTTGGTGTCGTTTGCCTCGTTCAGACTCATCTCACATTGGACAAGGCTCTGGGTTGCCCAATCCAGGGGAACGTGCTGTACTGCCCGCTAATGCGGTAGCTCCCCCAGATCACGGGAGCGCGACACCCATCCGCGTTTCTGCCGAGACAAATTCTCCTTCAGCAAAATCCATGAGTCACCCGGCGCAGTCGGGGTCAAAGCGCTCCATCACCCCCATGCGGGATTCCGCGACGCCACCCCTGGGCGGTTCCGGTGAACCCAACTGGGCCGGACCCGGTGGGGGCCGCAACCGGTGGCGCTGGATTTCCCTATCGATTGCCGTGATCGCCGTGCTCGCGGCCGGTGGCTACCTGCTGCGCGGATACTGGCCGGGCGGCGGAGAGCCATCCAAGGGCAAGACCGCCGCCGGAATTCCACCGCGGCTGATTCGCGTCACTCCGGTGGAAGCCCGCGCGGTCCCGGTGGAGGTGGGTGCCGTGGGCTCGATCGAACCTCTGCGCACGGTGGCCGTGCGGCCCCGGGTGGATGGGCAGGTGACGGAGGTGCGCGTGCAGCCGGGCGACCGGGTGCGCGAAGGGCAGGTGCTGTTCGTGCTCGACCAGCGGCCGCTGCGCGCCGCGTTGGATCAGGCACAGGCGGCCTTGGGCCGCGATCTGGCCTCGCTGCAGAACGCCACGGAAGACCAGGACCGCCAAGTGCAGTTGATGGCCAAGCAGTTGACCACCCAAGAGGCCCTGGACCGCGCCAATTCGGCGCTGGCCGTGCAGAAGCAAGCCGTGGAAGTTTCCCGCGCCGCGGTGGAGAGCGCCAAGCTGAATCTGGACTACGCCACGATCCGCGCCCCCATCCCCGGACGGATCGGCAAGCCGGCCGTGGATATCGGCTCGATCGTCCGTGCCGGCGACAGCACGACGCTGGTCACCATCAATCAAATTCATCCCATCTACGCGACCTTCTCGGTTCCCCAGCGCTATCTGTCGGAAATTCGCACCCGATTCGGCAAGGACCCGATGCCGGTCGCGGTGCGGCGGCCGGGCAAGGGCAATTTCGTTGCGCAGGGGGTGCTGTCCTTCGTTGACAACACCGTGGACCCGACGACCGGCACGATTGTGCTGCGGGCCACCTGCGAGAACCCGAGCGAGAACCTCTGGCCCGGCGAATCCGTCAGCGTGACCCTGACGCTCAGCGTGGATCCTGGAGCGCTCGTGGTGCCGCCGGAGGCGGTGCAGACGGGTCCCCGCGGCACGTTCGTGTACGTCGCCAAGCCGGACAACACGGTCGAGTATCGGTCCGTGACGGTCGACCGGGTCGTGCTGGGGTCGGCGGTGATTACCGACGGCGTGCAGCCCGGGGAACAAGTCGTGCTCGATGGCCAACTCAATCTGATCAACGGCGCGCGCATCCAGGTGGTGGCGGCGAACAGCGAGTCCGGGACGAAGCGGTGAATTTCTCCCAGATCTTCATCAACCGGCCCGTGATGACCACGGTGCTGATGTCCGCGATCCTGCTGGGCGGGATCGTTGGCTATCAGCAACTTCCGGTCAATGCCCTGCCCAAGGTGGACTTTCCCACCATCCAAGTCAGCGCCACGTTGCCCGGGGCCAGCCCGGAGAACATGGCCGCCTCGGTGGCCACGCCGCTCGAGCGCCAGTTCTCCACCATCGCGGGCGTGACCTCCATGAGCTCCACCAACGCCCTGGGCGTCACGCAAATCACGCTGCAGTTCGACTTGGACCGCAACATCGATGCGGCGGCGCTGGACGTCCAGTCGGCGATCAGCGAGGCGATGCGCCGGCTGCCGATCGAGATGACCATTCCGCCCTCGTACCGCAAGATCAATCCGGCCGACTCTCCGGTACTGATACTGACGATCCGGTCGGACACGGTGCCGCTCAATACCGTTTACGAGTACGCGGATACGGCCATCGTGCCCAACATCGCCACCTTGAACGGCGTGGCCCAGGTGTTCATCTTCGGCGCACAGAAGTTCGCGGTGCGCATCCAGGTGGATCCCCGCGAGTTGGCGGCGCGCAGCATGACCATCGACGACGTGCGCCAGGCCGTCGGTTCCGCGCAGGTGAACACGCCCGTGGGCGCGTTGGATCGCGGCAACCAAGCCTACACGCTGACCGTCACCAATCAGATGTACACCGCGGCGCAGTTCCGCGAAATGATCGTGGCCTACCGGAACGGCGCCCCGGTGCGCCTGAAGGACGTGGCGGCCGTATTGGACGGCGTCGAGACCGACCGCGTTGCCTCCTGGTTCAACGGCCGACGCTCCATGGGACTGGCCGTGTTCCGGCAGCCGGGCGCGAATACCATCGAAGTGGTGGATTCCGTCAGGAAGCTGATGCCGAAGTTCAAGGCGCTGCTGCCGCCCTCCGTCGATCTGGATATCGTGGTCGACCGCACCCTGTCCATCCGGGAATCGATCCTGGACGTGCAGTTGACCCTGATGTTCACGATCGTCCTGGTGGTGCTGGTCATCTTCTTTTTCCTGCGCGATATGCGCGCGACCCTCATCCCCGCCCTGGCGGTGCCGCTCTCCATCGTCGGCACGTTCGCAGGGATGTATTACATGGGCTACAGCCTCGACAACCTGTCGCTGATGGCGCTCACCGTCGCGGTGGGATTCGTGGTGGACGACGCCGTGGTGATGCTGGAGAACATCTACCGCCACATGGAGATGGGCAAGGACCGGATGACGGCCTCCATCCACGGTTCGCGCGAGGTGGGGTTCACGATCGTGTCCATGACCGTCTCCTTGATCGCGGTGTTCATCCCGCTGCTGTTCATGGGCGGCATCATCGGGCGGCTGTTCCGGGAATTCGCGGTGACGATGACCATGTCCATCGCCGTCTCGGGCATCGTCTCGCTGACGCTCACCCCCATGTTGTGCTCGCGCTTTCTGCACTCGGAGCACGAGCGGAAGCACGGCCGCATCTACCGGTTTTCCGAATCGGTCTTCAACACCTCCCTGCGCTGGTACGAGCGGCTGCTCCGCCTGAGCCTGGCCCACCCGCGCACCATGCTGGCGATCACGCTGGTTACCCTGTACGGCACCATCCAACTGGTGTGGGTGATGCCCAAGGGTTTTCTCCCCACGGAGGACACGGGCCAGATTTTCATGTTCACCGAGGCCACTCAGGACACCTCGTTCCCCGCCATGGTGCGGCGCCAGCAGGACGCGATGGCGATCGTGGCCCGGAATCCGAACGTCCAGGGAATGTTCTCGACCGTGGGCGCGAACGGCCCCAACACCACCACCAACACCGGGCGCATTTTCGCGGTGCTGAAGCCCCAGCACGAACGCAGCGACTCGATCGTGGAGATCATTCAGCAGTTGCGCCGCAGCGTGAGCGGAATCGTCGGCATGAACGTCTACCCGCAGCCCGTCCAGAACATCAACATCGGGGGGCGGCTGAGCCGCACCCAGTACCAATACTCGCTGCAAAGCAGCAATCTGGTACAGCTCTATCAAACCGGAAACCAAGCGCTGGACCAGATGCGGAAGCTTCCGCAATTGCAGGACGTTGCCAGCGACATGCAGCTTTCCGCGCCCAAGGCCGTGGTGACGATCGACCGGGATACCGCATCGCGCCTGGGGGTTTCCGTCGCCCAGATCAGCGACGCGCTCTACAGCGCCTACGGGACGCGGCAGATTTCCACCATCTACGGCGCCACGAACCAGTATCAGGTGATCCTGGAAGTGCAGCCGCAATTCCAGAAGGATCCTGGCGACCTGGCGGATATCTACGTCCGGTCAAATAGCGGGAAGCTCGTGCCGCTACAGGCGTTGGCCACGGTGGTGCCGACCGCCGGACCGCTGACGGTGAATCACCAGGGCCAACTGCCATCGGTGACGCTCTCGTTCAACTTGACGCCCGGCTCGTCGCTGGGGGACGCGGTGGACGCCATCCACAATATGGAGCGCGACCTGCGCTTCCCGGCGGCCATCAACACGAGCTTCCAAGGGACGGCCCAGGCGTTCAAGGATTCGCTCGGCACACAGGCCTTCCTGATTCTCGCCGCGGTCGTCGTGATCTACATGATCCTGGCCATGCTGTACGAGAGCTTCATCCATCCCATCACGATCCTGAGCGGTTTGCCTTCGGCGGCGGTGGGCGCCTGTTTGACGCTGATCCTGTTCAAAGTCGATCTGAACGTGATCTCCATCATCGGGATCGTGATGCTGGTGGGGATCGTGAAGAAGAACGCCATCATGATGGTGGACTTCGCCATCGAGGCCCAGCGCAGCGAAGGGCTTTCGCCCGCGGAGGCGATCCACAAGGCCTGTATGCTGCGCTTCCGGCCCATCATGATGACCACCATGGCGGCCATCACGGGCGTGACGCCCATCGCCATCGGGCTGGGCGCCGGTTCGGAACTGCGCCAGCCGCTGGGCCTGGCGGTCGTGGGCGGGCTGTTGGTCTCCCAGATGCTCACCCTGTTCATCACGCCGGTGATCTACCTCTACCTGGACAAGCTGCGGAAGCAGCCGCCCAAGCCGAAGTTCGAGCCGCAAGAGGAAGAGGAGCCCGCCATGGTGTTTCCCGCCCGCGAACGCGCCGCCGGGGATTAGGCGTCTCCCGGCGGCTGGGGCCGCGGGTCAGTAGTGGAATTCCCCCAATACGACATGTCCTTCCGCCACCGGCCAAGTGCGGACAGTGAGGCGTTCACCATTGAGCACCATCGGCACGGGCTTGGCGGGGCCGGCCGGATAGGTGCGCGTGGCCGAGGCCGTGCCGGGCACGCCCGGAATCACTCCCGGAGGCACGGTGCCATCCAAGGTGAACGTGTCGCGCCCAACGCCGAGATAGCCGCGGGGACGGGTCAGTGTCACCACAGTGCCGAGGCCCTCGTACCTCTTTTCGGCCGGCGCCAGGCGCAAATGCACGTAGGCGCTGCCGCGGGGAAAGGGCGTGCGGTAGACGTGGGTCGTGGGATAGCCCGCCGCGCCGATCACGAACTCGTAGTACGCCTGCGATGACGCGGTGAACGGCCCCCAACGTCCGTCCGCGCCCGTCGTGACCGAATGCGCCGCCGGCCCCTGGCGCTCTCCGGTCTCCGCGCTCACCGCGTAGACCTCCACTTTGGCGCCGGCGATGGGCAGGTTGGTGGGCGCTCCGTTTTCCGTGCCGCTCACGACGCCATCCAGCACGGGATGCTCAACCGGCACCGCATCCACCGTCGTGGGCTCGCGGCCCGTGATGGCCTTGTACTCCTCGCGGAAGGCGCGCGGATGGAACGCGGTCTCCCGATGGTCGAGCCCCGCCAGCACGATGTTGGTGGCGCCCTTCAGTTCGGGACCTTCATAGGTCACGTTGGTGGGTTTGCCCGGCATGCCCACAAACTCGCCGGTAGGTTGGGCGTACTTGTCCAGCTTGTCGCTGCGGATCGTGAAGAAGCCCACGCCCGGATAGACTTCGCTGCCCGCATTGAGCCGCGTGAGAAATATGCCCTGCCCGTTGAATTCGCCATTGGGACTGACCGGCAGCGCCAGCACCCCGTGATTGGGCGTGCCGCACAAGATGGCGGTGGCCACGGCCGCGTGACCGCCCGCGAACCGGATGTAATTGCGGATGGCGTTGCCGCCCCGCGAGCTGCCGATCAGCACCACCTTGTCCTTGCCTGTGGTGAGCAGCACGCGGGTCACGAAGGCGCTCAGTTCCGCCGCCTGATCCACCGTGCTGGAGCGGTTGGGTTGGGGCTTGGTGTCGTCGCTGCGCGCTGTCGGTTGCGCGAAATCGATCGCCCACAGCAGGCGCGGGTCGTAGCCATTGGACTCGAAGCGCCAGAGCGTGGTCTCCCACAGCGCCGCGCTGTCGCCGTTGCCGTGGACGAACACGATGGGAAGGTCATCGGCCGCGTTGGCCGGCGGCGCGGCCCAGGCCAGCGCGACGAGCCAAGCGATCCAGAGGTAGCGCAGAGCGCGCACGCGATTGAGCACGGTCATGGGAATTCCCCCGGGAAGTACGGACAAGGCCGTTTGCAGGCATCGGCCAAGATGGGCCACGGGCTGAGATATATCCGGCCCCCGGCCCCGCCGCAATGCCCTGGGTCAGGCGGCTACCGCACCGTCCCCCGCGCGGCGACGCGCCAGGTCACTTCCACGTGGCCGTTGCGCACGCCGTGGACCTGGTCGTGCAGGTTGCTCACGACGCAGCAATGGTTGGGGATCACGGTGACCCGCTCGCCGATGGCGGGCCGCGCGCCGCAGGCGGAGAGGTCCACCACCGCGTGCTCCTCGGAGAGCGCGCCGATCACGGCCCCGGGATACTGGGTAACGAGTCCGTAGCTGCGGCCGTGGCCCCGCTCGGCGTTGCGGTGCAAATCGCTGCTGAGGGTCTTGGAGCCGCTGTCCAGGATCGCCCGGTCCGGCGTGGGCCGGCTGACCACCGTGGCGTGGACCAGCAGCGACACCTCGTCCTCGGTGCAGGTGCCGGCCGCCAGGGTGTTGTGATCGTTGTACACGTAGGTGCCGGCCCGGTGCTCGGTCAGCGCGGGCACCTGGTGCGCGGTCCAGGATTGCGGCGTGCCGCCGCCGCTCACGATCTCCACGGCGATCCCCGCCCGTTTCAGCAACGCCAAGGCGGCTTGGAGGAACGGCCCGGTCTTCGCGGCATCCGTGGGGAAGGTCATCAGGCCCGCCAAGCGCACGCCGCGCATGTGGGAAATCGCCTGCGCCAGTTCCAGCACCTCCTCCGGCAACTGCACGCCCGCGCGCTGGCCGCCGGTGTCGCACTCGATCAGCAGGGGAATCTCCACGCCCGCGGCCTGGGCGCCCTCCGCGATGCCGCGCGCCGTCACGGTGGAGTCCGCCGCCACGCTCACCCGGATGCGCTGGGCGAGCGCCACCAGCCGCTCCACCTTGGCCGGCCCCACCAGGTTGTACGGGATGAAGATGTCGTCGAAGCCGGCGTCCGCGAAGACCTCCGCCTCCGTCAGCTTCTGGCACACGATGCCCGTGGCGCCCGCCTCGCGCTGCATGCGGGCGATCTCCGGAATCTTGTGGGTCTTCACGTGGGGGCG
>JBGPEV010000123.1:0-7607 GCA_041482995.1 bacterium
GCCTCGCCGACCGCCGCCGGTTCTGGCAGCGGGCGCTGAGCGGCACCCCCGCGGAGTTGGCGATGCAGGGGCGGACCGAGCAGGCGGAACGGGCCCTGCTGGGGCAGTTGAATTCGGCCGCGGCCGCGGAGCCCCAGCGAGGATCGGTCAGCCTGGTCGGCGCCGGGCCGGGTGACCCGGGGTTGCTCACCCTGCGGGCCTGGGCGGAATTGCAGGAGGCCGATGTGGTGGTGCACGACCGATTGGTGTCTCCGGCCGTCCTCGCCTGCGCCCGCCGGGAAGCCGAGCGGCTGGATGTGGGCAAAGCCGCCGGCGCCCACACCTGCGGCCAGACTGCCATTCACCGCATCCTGATCGAGGGTGCGCGGGCAGGCAAACGCATGGTGCGGCTCCAGGGCGGCGACCCGCTGCTGTTTGGCCGCGGCGGAGAGGAGTTGCAGGCACTGGCGGAGGCAGGCATCCCCGTGCGGGTCGTGCCCGGCATCACCGCCGCCTTGGGTTGCTCCGCCTACGCCGGCATTCCCCTCACCCACCGGGATTGCGCCCAATCCTGCGTCCTCGTGACCGGCCATCTGCGCAGACATGGGGCGCCCTTGGACTGGCCGCGGCTGGCCGCGCCGCGCCAAACGGTCGTGTTCTACATGGGGCTGGCGGCGCTGCCGGAGATCGTCCGCGAATTGATCGCCCACGGCGCTCCGGCGACACGGCCCGGCGCCCTGGTCGCGCAAGGCACCACCGCGGAACAGCGGGTCGTCGCGGGCACGCTGGAAGCGCTCCCCGCCCTGGCCGAGTCCTGCCAATTGCAGGCGCCCACCTTGGTGATCGTCGGAGACGTGGTGCGGCTCCGTGTTCCGCCGGAGGCGGGAGCGCTGGACGCGCCGGGCAGCGCCGGCTGGATGTCCGGCGGGAGCGCGCCCTTCGACGTGGCGGCCCGCGTCACGCCAGTGCACCTGGCCGGAACCGCGGTCTGAATCCGTCCGCGCGGTATGCGGAGAATGGCAACCCCTGGGTAGCCGCGGCGCGCGGCGCCGCATTTGAGAGCAGAGACCTGACATGTGGATTGCTGTTGCGAAGCGCTCGGAACTGAAGCCGGATTCGGCAAAGGCCGTAAAGGCGGGCGGGCAGAACCTCACGGTCGTGACGACCGCCCAAGGCGTGTTTGCCTTGGACAGCGCCTGCCCTCACGAGGGTGGGCCGCTGGGCGAAGGGACCGTCCAGGGAACGACCCTCACCTGCCCGCTCCACGCATGGCAGTTCGATTGCGCAACCGGCGTCTGCGCGGCGGAGCCGCGCTCCCCCGTGCGCACCTACCCGGTGAAAATCGACGGGGACGCGGTGCTCGTGGACGTGTCGGAGCGCACCGCGGCTCCCGTGGCCGCCGCGGCGGCCGCGCCCGCTCCGGAGGCCGGCGCATGGCATCCCGTCGCCCCTTTATCCTCGCTGAAACCCGGAACCGTGCGGAAAGTGCTCGTGGGCCAGCGGGCACTGGCGCTGGCTTGCACCAGCGCAGGCACCTTCGCCGTGGACGACGCCTGTGCGCACGAGGGCGGCCCCCTCAGCGAGGGCACGCTGGACGGCGCGACGCTCACCTGCCCCCTGCACGGGTGGCAATACCAGTGCGGCACGGGCGTCTGCCTCACGACGCCGGGCAAGCGGCAGACGGCGCACGAGACCCGCATCGAGAACGGCCAGGTGTGGGTGCGGTTGAACAAGGCCGTGGAGACGGCCCAGCCCCCCGAGCCGCCCGAGAGCCGGTTCAGCGCGGTGGAACAGTGGAAGCGCCAGAAGCACGCCTTCGATGTGTGGCCGGAGGTGGTGCGTCATTCCGCCCACAAGACGGCCATGGCCGCCATCGATGCGGCGGACCTGGAACGGATGAAGTGGTACGGGTACTTCCACCGCAAGACCAATGACGGCGATCACTACATGTGCCGCATCCGGATACCCGGATGTGAAATGACGAGCGAGCAGGCCCGCGCCATCGCATTCATCGCCTACCGGTCCGGCTACAGCATCGTCGACGTGACGACCCGCGGGAACATCCAGATTCAGGGGCTCACCATCGCGGACCTTCCGGACGTCCGCGGCGCCTTGGAACGGGTCGGCCTCACCTCCCGCCAGTCGGGTCACGACAACATCCGCAACATCACCTGCCACCCGTTCAGCGGCATCGATCCGGCCGAGCTGATCGACACGCGCCCGCTGGCCCGCGAGATCCAGGATTTGATCGTGGGCAGCCGCGAATTCTCCGACCTGCCGCGCAAGTTCAACGTCGCCCTGTCCGGCCGGGCGGAGGCGCCGGGCCACTTGTGGACGCAGGATCTCAGCTTCATCGCCGTCCAGACTGCCGAGGGTGACGTGGCATTCCAGGTGTTGGCGGGCGGAAAGCAGGGCCAGAACCCGCACATCGCCTGCCACCTGCCCGTCCTCGTGGCGCCCCGGCAGGTTGTGCCGTTTACCGCTGCGCTGCTCCGCACATTCCGGGAATTGGGCCACCGCCACAACCGGACGGAGGTGCGCTTCAGCTACCTGATCGAGCGCCTCGGGATCGAAGGCGTCCGGCACGAGATCGAAAGCCGCTTCGGCGCCTCCCTGCCCAACTCGCCCCCCGTGCCTCCCCCGGCGCGGCGGGAGGAAAGCCCGATCGGCTGGTTCAGGCAGAAGCAGGCCGGGCTTTGGGGCCTGGGCATTTGCGCCCCTGTCGGGCGGCTGACCTGGGACGAATTCGAGGGGCTGGCGCTCGTGGCGCGGGACTATGGCGGGGGCCGGTTGCGCACCACGGTCAACCAGAATCTCATCGTTACCGACATCCCGGATGCGGCCCGCTATTCCGTGACCCACGCGATCGCCCGTTACGGCCTGACGTTTGAGCCGGACACGGTGACGAGGAACGTCGTCTCCTGCACGGGAAAACAGTTCTGCAATATCGCGGTCACGGAGACCAAGGGGTACGCCTACCGTCTGATCGAGGAATTGCGCCGGCGCAAGGTGCAGTTGAACGACATCAGCCTGCACATGAGCGGATGTCCTAGCTCTTGCGCGAACAGCTATACGGCCGACATCGGGCTGAAGGGCACAAAGATCCGCCGCCGGCTGCGGGTCGTGGACGCGTTCGACGTGTACCTGGGCGGCGGCGTGGGCACAGGCGTCCAACTGGGCATTCTCTTTAAGAAGGCCGTTCCTTTTGACGAGCTGGCCAGCGAATTGGAGGCCGTCGTCGGCGAGTTCTACCGCCAGCGCGAGGTGTCGGACAACTTTGCCCAGTACTGGCGGCGCAGGCTGGCAGGCCAGAAGGCCGATGCCGCACACAGGGCAGTGCCGACTTGGCGCTGTTCCGCCTGCGGTTACCAGCACGTTTCCGCCGACCCCCCCACCTATTGCCCGGTGTGCTCGGCCATCCGCATCAAGTTCGAACCGGTCGCGGAAGAAGCCGACGCGGAGAAGCCGGAGCGCCCGATGGCAGACCGCCCTGCCGCTGCCGGGGGCTCCTCGCAAGCCGCGGCGCCGAGGTCCGCCGTCAAGCGCATCGTCATCGTCGGCGGCAGCATTGCCGGCCATACGGCGGCCCAGACGGTGCGCTCCCTGGACCCCAACGCCTCGATCACAATGCTTACGGACGAGGCGGTGAGCTTCTATAACCGCCTCAATCTGACGCGATATCTGGCGGGGGACGTGAAGCGGGAGCAATTGTTCGACTACGGCGCGGACTGGTATGCGGCGCAACGCGTCGAGGCGCAGACCGGAACCCGCGCCATCGGGATCGATGCCCTGCACAAGACCGTCCTGACCCAGCAGGGCCGCGAGATTCCGTTCGATGCGTGCATCCTGGCGCACGGCAGCGCGGCCGTCGTTCCCGCCTTCGTCAACACGGAACTGAAGGGTGTGCACGTGCTGCGCACCTTGTCCGATGCCGACGCAATCCTGGCCGCGGCCCAGCCGGGGACGCGGGCCGTCGTCGTGGGCGGGGGCGTGCTGGCGCTTGAGGCGGCCTACGGCCTGGCAACCCAGGGGGCCAAGGTGCAGGTGCTGGAAACCATGCCGCGCTTGATGCCGCGCCAATTGGACACGCCTTCCGCCGCGTGGCTGAAGGAGCAAATGGCCGCCAAGGGCGTAACCTCCCACGTCGGCGTTAGCGTGACCGGGATGCGCGGCGCCGGGCGCGCGGAGGGCCTCGTGTTGGCGGATGGCCGGGTCATTCCCGTGGATCTCGTCGTTGTCAGCACGGGCATCGCCCCCAACATCGACTGGGTCAAGCGTTCGGGCATCCATTGCGGCCGAGGCATCCTGGTGGATGACCGCATGCGCACCTCTGCCCCTGGCGTGTTCGCCGCCGGGGACGTGGCCGAATGGCGGGGCTTGGTGATGGGCCTGTGGAACCCCGCCATCGACCAGGCTCGGGTCGCGGCGGCCAGCGCGCTGGGCCTGGCCGCGCAATATTTGGCCTCACCGCCCGTGACGATCCTGAAGTGTCCCGGCGTTTCTGTGGTGTCCATCGGCGAAATCGCGGAGGACGGCGGCGTCATCGCCTCGGAAACCGGGCAATCCTCCGCCGGCACCTATCGCCGGCTGATATGCCGCAAGGGCGTTCCCATCGGCGCGATCCTGCTGGGAACGCTGAGCGGCATGGGTGAACTCCGCCAGCGGGTGGAAACCGGATGGCAACAGCAACAATCGGAGCAGACCGCCGTTTCGGATGCGGCAATCAAGGCGGCCTCCTGAGCGGAGCCGCACAACACTCGGGGCCGTTCGGATCGCAGGCGTGCCGAAGCGGCCCGGCGATTGGCGAGGACTTCCATGGACTACGTAAAGCCGGCCGATGTGGTGACAAACATGGTGGAGGCGGGCGCCAACAAGGGCAACCTCCCGCTCTTCCAACTGCTCCTGCGCGGGACCGTTTCCGGCGCGCTGCTGGGGGTTGCGACCAGCCTCGCTGTTGGGGCCACCGGCCAATCCGGGCAGCCCCTGGTGGGAGCATTGGTGTTCCCCGTGGGGTTCGTGATGATTGTGCTGTTGGGGATGGAACTGGTCACCGGGAGTTTTGCCTTGCTGCCCCTTGCGGTGGCGGGCGGACGTTCCACCCCGAGCCACGTCGTCCGCAATTGGGCGTGGGTATTCGTCGGCAACCTGCTTGGCAGCGTGGCCTATGCCGCCCTGCTCGCGATCGTGCTCACGACCGGTTGGGCCGGCCCGCCCAATGCGGTGGGGCAGGCCGTGATCAAGATCGCGGAGGCGAAGACCATCGGGTACGCGTCCGCGGGATTCCCCGGCCTGCTCACGGTGTTCGTGAAGGCCATGCTCTGCAACTGGATGGTCTGCCTGGGCGTGGTGATGTCCATGGTCTCGACGTCCGTGGTCGGCAAGATCGCGGCGATGTGGCTGCCGATCGTCATCTTCTTCGCCCAGGGATTTGAGCACTCCGTCGTTAACATGTTCGTGATTCCGGCCGGCATGCTGATGGGGGCGAACGTATCCGTTGCCGATTGGTGGATCTGGAATCAGATCCCGGTCACGCTCGGCAACATCGTCGGCGGTGCCATCTTCACGGGCATGGCCATGTACTACTCGTACGCCAAGAAAGCCCCCGCGCCCGCCATCTCACCGGTGGCCGGCGTGGTGCCCAGCACGGAATCGGGCGCCGATTAATCGGGCCCCGGCGGTGGGTGGCGAATCTGGGTAGGCTGGACCGCCGCCAGCGCCCGCCGGGCGGTCGCCCCGGTTCGTTTCCCCTACCTGCTCCCCAACCTGCGAGAGCTTTACGAAAATGGCCGGCTCATGCAGGGGCGGATCGCGATCCACCCCTACGCGCGCCCGGCATCCACGCAAAGGTCCCGACCTGTGGGGAAGAACCGCGTGCCGCGAGCCGAAGAGGATTGGGAGGCGGCCAGCGCACACCTTGGCCGTTCTAGGTTCTGTTTGAGAAGGCGGAAGTCCACGCGTCCCTTCATATCCGCCCCCTGGGCCTTCGGCCCTGTCCCCCTCCACCTTGTGGAGGGGGACAACGAACCACCCGATGGGCCAGCGTGGCGGTGGTTGCTTTGTCCCTCCCCACAAGGTGGGGAGGGACCGCGCGCAGCGGGAGGGAGGGGATACGCGGTCGCCTTGACCGCGAATGGGAATTTTCAAACAGACCCTAGTCCAATGCCTACCCCAGCCCTGCCTGGATCGCCTGACCCAACTCGTCCACGATTTGCAGCGTGCGCGCCACCACGCTCATGGTGATGAAGCCGTGGATCATCCCCGCATGGCGCACGAGCCGGGTCGGAACGCCCTCGCGCTGGAGGCGCCGGGCGTACAGTTCACCCTCGTCCCGCAGCACGTCGTACTCCGCGGTCAGCACCAGTGCCGGGGGCAACCCGGCCAACGATTTCGCCCGCAGCGGGCTGGCGCGAAAGTCCTCCCGGTCGGCCGGCGAGGGCAGGTAGTGATCCCAAAACCACGCCATCCCCTGCGCGGTGAGCAGGAAACCCTCGCCGTAGGCGGAGACGGACGGCAGCGTGAAGTCGTGCGTCGTGGCGGGATAAATCAGCACCTGCTGCCGCAGGCCGGCCCGCCTTGGTCGCGGGCCAGCAGCGCCACGGCCGCCGCCAGATTGCCCCCGGCGCTATCGCCGGCCACGGCCAGGCGCATGGGGTCGCCGGCCAATTCCCGGCCGTGCTGGGCGATCCAGCGCGTGGCGGCGCAGGAATCGTCGATGGCGGCGGGAAATTTGTGCTCCGGCGCCAGGCGGTAGTCCAGCGAGACGGCGAGGCACCCGCTCCGTTTCGCCAGGCGCCGGCAGAGGTCGTCATGGGTATCGAGGCTCCCGATCACCCACCCGCCGCCGTGGAAGTACAGGACTATCGGCGGGGCTCCGGCGCCGCGCGCTTCCGCCCCGTAGAGGCGGGCGGGCAGGGCGCCGGCCGGGCCGGGGATCGACAGCTCCTCGATGCGCGGCAACGGCACCGGCTCCGGCGGCCGGAAGATGGCGCGGGACTTCTCCATGGCGGCCCGCGCTTCGGGGGGCGTGAGCAGGTAGTGGGGCGGCAGGTTCTTCGAGGCAACAAAGTCCAGCAGGGCTTGGATTTGCGGGTCGACCGGCATTGCACCTCCCGGCGGCAAGGTTCTCCAGTGGCCTTCTCCAAACGGCCTGTGCGGCCTGCGATGGCCCTCCGCCGCCAGCCCTAGCACATTGTGCGCGCACCCGCCCGTGCTGTTGTGTTCGGGGCGAAGCTATGGATAGCTTGGCCGGAAATTTCCCCGATCCCGCAGCGCGGCCCAACCCGCTCCCGAGAAGCACCATGAAGCTGCTCTGGTTCCACCTGATGCCCTACACGGACCTGCCGGCGGACTTCCGGCAGAAACATCCGTCCGTTTGGGTGGATATCGATTCCAAGCTGTTCGATCCGCGCCGCGCCCATGGGCTCTACAACGAGTTCATGGACGAGCTGGAGTTCGCGGCCCAGAGCGGCTTCGATGCCGTGTGCGTGAACGAGCACCACTCCAACGGCTACGGCCTGATGCCCTCGCCTAACCTGATCGCGGCGGCCCTGGCCCGCAACACGCGGGACGCGGCGATCTGCGTGATGGGCAACTCGCTGGCGCTCTACAATCCGCCCCACCGCGTGGCC
>JBGPEV010000124.1:0-7589 GCA_041482995.1 bacterium
CCGCTGCCGATGCTCTGCCCAGACCCAGGCATCGTCTGGCTGGCGGCGGGCCTTCCCGCGCTACCCGGCGGTTTCGCCGCGCAGCGCTGGGCGGCGCTGTTTCCCGCCGCACCCGGCGGCCCGCCGTCAGCGGGGGAGGCGCTCGCGGGCGCGCGGGAGGTGACCCTGCTGCCCTCGGCGGGGGGCAGCCTGCCGCCGCTGGAAGACCGGCTGCCGGGCCTGCGCGCGCGCGCCACCCAGCCCATCCTGCGGCTGGAACTGTGGCTGGAGGCGCCATGCGCGCCGCTCCTCTCCCCGGCGCTGCTGGGCGCCCTGGTGGCCGCGCAGCCGCTGTTCGTGCACGCGGTGCTCACCCGCGCCGCCGGGTTGCCGGCCGGGGCCGGGCCGCTCTTCCGGCGCTTGGCGGAGGCGGGCGTGCCCAGCACCGCCGAGATCGTGCTGCGGCGGGGCGAAATCGACGGGAGCGGGGCAGTGCGCGCGCTGTGCCTGGCGCTCTTGCGCCACGGGGTGCGGCCCTACTTCCTGGTGGACGGCGCCTGGCTCGACCCGGCGCGCCGGGTGCCGCGGGCCGGGGCGCTGGAGATTGTGCGGGCGCTGCGGGGATGGATCAGCGGACTGGCGGTGCCGCAATGGGTCGAAGAGGGCCGGGACGGGCGGCGGGTGCCGGTGATTCCGCCCTACGTCGAGCGGCTCGATGGCGAGGGCGTGGAGGTGGTCAACTACGAGGCGCGGCGGCTGCGCTATGCGAACCCGCCGGACGATCCGGGGTAACGGTCAACGGGGCCGGCCATTGCCGTCCTCCTCCAACTCCTCTTCCTCCTCGATCTCCCAGTCCTCGTCCTCGTCTTCTTCCTCCTCGTCGAAGTCCTCCTCCTCTTCGTCGAGGTCCTCGTCAGGCACGTCGTCGTTGGCGGTCTGCCACTTGGCGGTGCGGCGCTTGGAAAATGCGTCCAGCAGGTCTCCGGCCTCCTTGCCGATGTCCAGTTCGCTGCCGCACCGTCCGCAATACAGCCGTTCATCCTCCCAGTAGACCTCGTCACTGGGGATTTCTTCCACGCATTCTTCGCAGTGGATGGTCTTGGCTTTCATGACGGACGTCCGGTGCCGGGGAGGAAAACGCGTGCATTGGCAGTTCGCACCCACGGGGCGCAGCGGCTCCGCGCCGCTCTCACTGGGACCATACCCACCTGCCCGGCCTTTCGCAATCGGCCCCCACCCGCGGGCCTCACCCTCCCCAGCGCCCTTGGGCGCTTCGCGCAAGCGCTCAGCGCAGGCGGTCCCCACCCTCTCCAAGCCCGCCGCTGTGCTGCCGGCGCCTCCCGCAAGCGTCCGGCGCTGCCGGCGGGCTGGAGAGGGAATCAGCCTCAGGGCGGCATGAGCGATGACGGGGCAGTTCCCTTCTCCACAGCGCCGGCTGTTTGGCGCTGTGGAGAAGGTGGCCCGAAGGGCCGGATGAGGCCCGGTTCAGCCGCGCACGCGGAACAGCACCAGCACGCCGGTGTAGGTATACACCTGGGGAGTGCCCAAGGCCGTGGCCAGCTCGAATCCGCCGAACATCCCGATCAGGGGGAAATCCCCCAGCCGCTCGTGAATCGCCTGCACGTCCACATCGGAGCGGCCATACAGGCCCTTGCCCCGGGCGGCGCAGTCGAAGTAGAGCCCGAAGTCCGGCGGTCCGCTCAGGCTCTGGCCGATCTGCTCGACCATGCGCGCCATGTCCTTTTCCGCCGTGACCGGGTTGCGGAACATGAAGCCCATGGTCGATTGGGGCTTGAACGGATAGGGCACCACCAACCCGTGGCTGGCCTGATCGAATCCGGCCAACGGCCGCACCAGACAGGATTCGCCGGAAAACCGCGGCTGCTGGGAATCGAGCGGAAAGCCAAACAGCAACTGATTGGCCGCCTGCTGGAAATCGTCGATGCCCAGCGCCTTGCCCTGGTCGATGAACGTGTGCAGTGCCGGCCGCCCGTCCAGTTCCACCAGGACGAACTCCTTGGCCTGCGTGATGAAGTGGGGTTCGCCGACGGCCTGGCAGGATTGGGTGATGCCCACGGCCACGTCCATCTTGCCCGAGATGCCCAGCAGGGCGATGGAACTGGAGCGCACGCCTTCCATCCCGACTTGCAGGCTGATGCCCAACGTGCCGTCGTCCGTGGAGCCCGCCCCCACCACGGGAATGGAGGCCACCTCCGATTCCAGGCGGTCGCGCAACCGGGCGTTGTCCACGCGGAAGGAATCCGGCAGTACGATCAGCGCCTGGGCCTCGCCCTGCATCTCGTCGGCGGCGGCGAGGTGGGCCAGGCCGCTGCCGTCGCCGGGCAGGATCTGGCTGAGCGCCTCCAGGGCCGGAGAGGAACCCACCATCACGGCGACGCCCGGACCGCGCTCCACCTCCTCGCCGCGGCCGAGGACGCCCAGGGCGCTGCAGCCGCAGAGCGCGCGGCAGCCGGCCTGCTCCAGAATCGTGTCGCGGATGTCATTGGCGCGGGCGAGGTGGGCACCCGTGAAAAAGCACAGGGCCCAGGGCGCGCGCTCCAGCTTCGCCTGGCGCAGGGCATCGTGCAGGGCCGCCCGCACGGCGGCCGTGGTGTCCGGCTCCCGCGAGAGTCCCACGCCCACGTTGACGTTTGGCATCGCCGCTCCCTGGCTGGTTCCCGATCCGGCTCCGCCGCTCCGCTGGGCGCCGCCGCCGCTATTTCCCGTGGCCATCCACCGGTGCGCAGGCCTTCAGGAGCGGACCGTTGGCGTCCCGCAAGCGCCGCCCGTTGTTGAGCGGGTCGATCAGGCCGTTGGTGATGACCACGCAGGCCAAGGCCCGCTCCGGATCGGCGAACGCTACCGAGGATACCATACCCGAGTGTCCGAACACCCGCCGCGATGCGGCCGGGTGCACGTCGCCGTTGCCATAGAGTATGAAGCCCAGCCCCCACGGCAAGGGCGCGCCGGCCAGCGTCTTGTCCGGCACCTCCCAACGGTGGCAGGCGGTGAACAGATCGACGGTGGCCCGGCTCACGCGCTGCCGCTCCTCCCAGCGGCCGCGGGCCAGCAGCCACTCATAGAAGCGCCCCAGTTCCCGCGCCGGGCCGCGCATGCCGCCGCTGGGCACCACGCGGGCGATCTCCGGCGCGCTGTTGAAGCGGTCGATGAACTCCTGCGTGGCATAGTGCGGGGACGGCGTGCGGCCCAGGGCCACCCGCGCCAGACGGGTGCCCAGGCGCGCCTGGTCGGGTTCCGCGATGCCCAGGTGGCTATCCCGCATGCCCAGGGGCGCCAGGATCTCGTCGGCGACGAAGCGCTCGATGGGGCGGCCGTCCACGATGCGCACGACCTCGCCCAGCACGTACCAGCCAGCGGTGGGGTGGTACCCCGCGCGGGTGCCGGGCGGATACTCCGCCGGATAGGCGCAGATGGCGGCGAGGGTTTCCGCCCACGGCTTGGGCTCCAGGATCGCCGTGGCCCCGCTGAAGCCGCCCTGGTGGGTGAGCACGTGCCGCAGCGTGCACGCTTCCTTGCCATGGGCGAACGCAGGCAGATAGCGCCGCACGGGGTCGTCGATGTCCAGCCGGCCCCGGTCATAGAGCAGCGCCACGGCCAGCGCCACCACCGGCTTGGTGCAGGAGAACCACACGGTGAGGTGGTCCCGGGTCATCGGCACTCCCGGGCTGGCCTCCCCGCAGGCGAATTCCAACACGGGCCGGCCGAAGCGCGAGACATACACCTGGGCGCCGCCGTGCCGGCCGTCCTCCACCCCGCGCTCCAGGCTGGCCAAGCCGTGCTCAATGCCGGCGGCGTCCATGCCCACCTGGACCGGGTCAAGGTGCCACGTCAGTTCGCGGTGGAGGGTCACGGGTGGGTGCTCACGGGTGCCATGCGGGGCCAGTCCTTTTCAGCTGGGGTAGTGGCGGGCCTCCCGGTCCGCCGTTATGAATAGGTCCTGTAGTTCGGCGGGCCAGGAGGCCCGCGGCTACCCAGCGACAAGCCGGCTCAGCGCGTTTGACGCTCCGCCCATCCCCCGCTAGCGTAATTCAGTGCGGTTGCCCGCGTAGCCGCAGTATAGCCCAACTTTCACCCGCGCCCATCCCCAGTGGGAGGTCCATGGATGCCAGCACGCTGCTCCCCGTGATCCAGAGCGCCAGCGACGTGGGCTCGGCGGTGGCGCACCGGCTAAAGCGGGCGGGGCTGCATCCGGTGTTGTTGGAGAGTCCCGCGCCCATGGCGACGCGGCGGCGCATGTCCTTCGCGGGGGCGGTGCACGCGGGCGAGGCGCGGCTGGAGGGCCTGCTGGGCGTGCGCTGCGCCGATCCGTCCCAGGCCCTGGCGCGGCGCCGGGAGACCGGGGTGATCCCCGTGTTGATCTCCCCCACGTTCGACCCGCCCGACCCGTGGCGCCCAGACGTGCTGGTGGACGCCCGCCTGCGCAAGAAGCAGCAGCCGCCGGTGCAACTGCAACGCGCGGCGCTCGTGATCGGCATCGGGCCGGGCTTCCAGGCCGGCGTGCACGCCCATGCGGTGATCGAGAGCAACTGGGGCGAGCAGTTGGGCGCCGTGCTGTGGCGCGGTACGACGGCGGCCTATACGGGCGTCCATCGCCAAGTGGAAGGGTTCGGCCGGGAGCGCTACCTCTATGCGCCTCATGGCGGGACCTTCCGCACGGCGCTGGACGTGGGGTCTCCGGTCAAGGCCGGGCAGCCCGTGGGGCGCGTGGGGGAAACCGCGCTGCTGGCGGAGATCGGCGGCACCCTGCGCGGGCTCGCCTACGACGGCGTGGAGGCGGCGCCCGGCGCGAAGCTGGCGGAGATCGACCCCACCTCCGACCCCGGCAACTGGAGCGGTATCGCCACCCGCCCCGCGCGGATCGCGGACGGGGTGCTGCGGGCCATTCAGGAACGGTGGCCGGAACTGAAGTAGGAACTGCAACCACAGATTGCGCAGATGACGCAGATTTCCTGTCGCTCCGGTCCGAATGACTGCGGCGGATACGGTAGAACCGCCGCAGTCATGCTTCGTTGAAAACCCTATCCGTCACGCCTTCGGCGTGCCACCTTTCCCTGCAAGCAGGGAAAGAAATTCAACCCCCCGATCTCAGAATCCTCTCCCTGCCTGCAGGGAGAGGTGGCCCCGTAGGGGCCGGAGTGGGTTCTGGCGGGATGTGCGGCGCTGCCCTCTGGGGGTTTCCAACAGAGCACCGCAGCCAGTGTTTCAATCTGCGCAATCTGCGGTTCCAAAGCAATGGGGCGGATCCTGCGTGCTGCAGGACCCGCCCCAGGGGTGCGGCTTCGGGAGCTAGTTGGCGCGCTTGCCGGTGCCCTTCTCGGCGTCGATCTTGATGTGCTCCTCGCCCGCGGACACGGGGATGTTGAACAGAATGCGGCCCTCGCCCGTGTCGTCGGCGTCGGCCTGGTCGATCACGGCCCAGACGTAGACGTTCCCGTTCAATTGCGCATCGGCCGCTTCGGGCGGCGCGACGGTGAGCGGCACGCGGGCGAAGCCGCGTTGGTCCAGCTTGGCCATGGGCGGATAGGTGATCTTGTCATAGTTGCTGCGGAAGTAGATCGTCGCCGCCCGCGGCACCTCGCGGCCCGTGGTCACGTTGGTCAATTGCAGCGTCACGAACACCTCCTCCGGCTGGTTGCCGGCAAAGGCGAGCTTGCGCTTCTCCGAGCGCATTTCCAGCTTGAAGGGAATCGGCTCGATCTTCAGGGACAGATCGTCCACGCGGGTGAAGTTCACCAGGCGCTTGCCCGGCTCCAGTTCGACGGTCTTGCGCTCGTTGCTCACCTCGATCAGCCCCTCGGTGAGCGCAACGCGTGCCGTATTGTCCTGCTCGGTGATGCGCAGGGTGGTGCCCTTGATGCCGATGGTGGCGGTGGGCGTGGAGATCTTGGCCGTCTGGTGCTGCTTCACGAACAGGCCCCAGAGGGAGCCGGCACGCAGCAGCAGGTCGAAGCGGAACGACCGGTCGTTGCCCACACTCTCCTTGGCGGCCTGCAGCACGAAGCGGGTGTTCTGGAAGAGCCGGATCTCCGATCCGTCGCGGAACTTGATGGTGGCGCGGGATTGGTCCGCCGTCACCACCGTATCGCCGGCGCGGAGCAGCAGGCCGATGCGGGCCTGGACCGTTTCGCCGTTGGTCTTCTGCACCACCTGCACCCGGCCCAGCAGGTTCTGCAGGCTGGCGACGATCTCGTCGTCCTCGGCGAATGCCGCCGGGGCGGCCAGCGCCAACAACACGATCAGCAACACACTGCGATTGAGAAACGCCTTCATCGTCTTCCTCCCGCCGATCCCAGTCCGGGGTTGCGCCGCCTTAACAAATTCTACCTATTCCTTAAGGTATCACTCAGCAAGGATGATGCCTGAAACGGGTGTTGTGGGCAAAGGGTTTCATGTTCAAGGGGTTGCGAGGAACCTCGGGCGGCGCGGCGGGTGTCTCGAGCAGCCCGGAATGTGGCGGGGTTACCCCAGGATTGGGCCAAACCACCACACTTGACTTGCACCGGCCAACTGGCCAAGCTTTTTGTTTGGCACGGGTCTACCGAACCCCACCCGCCGCCGTTTCAATCTCACGGGTTGGGCCGCGGGCTTTCCGCACCCCCCGCGCGAGGGGCGCCAATCACAGCCAGGAGCAAAGCGCGATGGACGAGATGGTGTTCACGTCGGAAAGCGTCACGGAAGGGCACCCCGACAAGATGTGCGATCAGATTTCGGACGCGGTGCTGGACGCTTTCCTTGCGCAGGATTCGCGCAGCCGGGTGGCCTGCGAGGTGCTCACCACCACGGGCTTGATCGTCGTCGCGGGGGAAATCACCTCCAAGGGCAATGTGGACTTCCAGGAGACCGTGCGCTCCGTGGTGCGGGACATCGGCTACAACCACATGGACTTGGGATTCGACTACAACACTTGCGCCGTGCTGGTGAGCGTGGGCAAGCAGTCCCCCGATATCGCCCAGGGCGTGAATGAGAACACCGCGCAATTCGGCGAGCAAGGCGCGGGCGACCAGGGGCTGATGTTCGGCTTTGCCTGCGACGAGACCCCTGGGCTGATGCCGATCCCTATCCACCTGGCCCACCGCTTGACGGAGCGGCTGGCCGCGGTGCGGCGCTCCGGCGAGATCGACTATCTGGGACCCGACGGCAAATCCCAGGTGTCCGTGCGCTACGTGGACCGCAAGCCGGTGTCCGTGGATACCGTCGTCGTCTCCACCCAGCACGCCGCCAGCGCGGACTACAAGAAGTTGCAGAAGGATGTGCTGGAGAAGGTGATCAAGCCGGTGATTCCCGCCAAGTTTCTCAGCGACAAGACGCGCTACCTGATCAACCCCACGGGGCGATTCGTGGTGGGCGGCCCCCACGGAGATGCGGGGCTCACCGGCCGCAAGATCATTGTGGATACCTACGGCGGCATGGGCCGGCACGGCGGCGGGGCCTTCTCGGGCAAAGACCCCTCCAAGGTGGACCGTTCCGCGGCCTACATGGCGCGCTACGTGGCGAAGAACATCGTCGCTGCGGGCCTGGCCACGCGTTGCGAGGTGCAGTTGGCCTACGCGATTGGCTTTCCCGAGCCGGTCTCCGTGCACATCGACACG
>JBGPEV010000125.1:0-7578 GCA_041482995.1 bacterium
CTCATGCAGTACCCGCTCGGCCCGGGCGACAACACGCTGCCCGCATAGCCGTCATCCATCCATGCATGCGCAGCTATCCATGCACTGGCCGCAATCAGCGAGGATCGTGCCGTGAGCGTGTGGGACGTATTCAGGGCGCGGGGCTTCTTCCAGCAGGTCACCGAGCCGGAGGACCTGGCGCGCGTGGCGGCCGCCGGCCCGCTGACGGCGTACATCGGGTTCGACCCGACAGCGGACTCCTTCCACGTCGGGCACCTGATCCCGCTGATGTCCCTGGTGCACTTCCAGCGCCAGGGGCACCGCCCCATCGCCCTGCTGGGCGCGGGCACGGCCATGATCGGCGACCCCACCGGCAAGAACGAGATGCGGCGCATGCTGACCACGGAGGAGCTGGACCGCAACGCGCTGGGCCTCCAGGCGCAACTGGCGCGCCTGCTGGACTTTGACGCCGGCGATCCCGCCCGGCGGGCCATCCTGGCCAACAACGCCGACTGGCTGCGCGGGCTGCACTACATCGATTTCCTGCGCACGGTGGGCCCGCACTTTTCCGTCAACCGCATGCTGACGTTCGAGACCTTCCGCACGCGGCTGGACGGGGCGGGGTTGTCGTTCATCGAGTTCAACTATCCCCTGCTGCAGAGCTACGACTTCCTGGAGCTGCACCGGCGCTACGGCTGCACCCTGCAGATGGGCGGCGACGACCAGTGGGCCAACATCATCTCCGGCGTGGACCTGGTGCGGCGCATGGCGCGGGCGCAGGTGTTCGGTTGGACCTTTCCCCTGCTCACGACGGCCAGCGGCGCCAAGATGGGCAAGACGGAGCAGGGCGCCGTCTGGCTGGACCCGGACAAGACGTCGCCCTATGACTACTACCAATATTGGATCAACGTGGACGACCGGGACGTGGCCAGGTTCCTGCGGCTGTTCACGCTGCTGCCGCTGGATCAGGTCGCCGAACTGTCGCGGCTGCAGCACGCCGACATCCGCCAAGCCAAGGCCGTCCTCGCGTTCGAGACCACCAAGCTGGTGCACGGCGAGGAAGAGGCGAAGAAGGCGGAGAGGGGCGCGGGAGCCATACGAGGTCTGGGCGCCAGATTGGAGCGACTCAGTTCTCCAACAGGCCAATCACGACCCGAAACGCCACTGGCGCCGCACCTTCAGCCTTCCTTTGCTTCTCCAATTCTGTTCGAAGGCCTCGAGAATATCGAAGGAATTCCGAAAACCCAGTGGCCACAGGGTGCGGAATCAATTCCGCTGCCCCGGCTGTTGGTTCACTCGGGAATGGCATCATCGACAAGCCAAGCCAGAAGGCTGATTGAGCAAGGAAGTGTGCTGTGGAATGGCACAAAGATTTCAGATGTGCATTTTGATGTCACGCCTGGGAGTTTCCACAATGGACTTGGACTAGTGGAAGTTGGGAAGAAGAAAAAACACCTGATTACCTTCATGCCGTGAACCAATCTCATTGAGCAGTGTCTTCTGCAGCACTCTGGTTTGCTAAATGCTCACCATCGATTTCAACCGCCTGGGTGTGCAGCCCGGCATGCGGGTGCTGGACGCCGGGTGCGGTCAGGGGCGCCACTCGCTGGAGGTGCTGCGGCGCGGGGCGCAGGCGGTGGCGCTGGACCTGATTCCCCACGACCTGAAGTACACGCGCTACCTGCTGGCCAGCGTGGCGCGGGAGGGCATTGTGCCGCCGCTGGTGCACACGGCGGAGAGTCCCTTCGCCCAGGCGCTGCACGAGGCCGCGGGGGAGCCGGCCGCCGCTCCCGCTGCCGGCGAGTCTCCGGCGCCGGCGCCCGCCTACCTGGTGCTGCGGGGCAACACGCTCGCGTTGCCGTTCCCGGATGCCAGCTTTGACCGCGTGCTGTGCTCCGAGGTGCTGGAGCACGTGGTGAACCCGGCCGCGGCCATGCGGGAATTGGTGCGCGTGCTGCGGCCGGGGGGCCTGTTCGCCGCCAGCGTACCCACGCCCTTCTCCGAATGGGCCTTCCACTTCGGGTCAGACGAATATTTCAACAGCCCGGGCGGGCACGTGCGCATCTTCACGGCGCAACGGCTGCTGGCCATGCTGGAGGAGGAAGGGCTGCAACCGGCGGATTTGCACTTCGAGCACTCGTTCCACACGGTCTACTGGTGGGTGCGCTGCGTGTTCGGCCTGCACGACGAGTGCCACCCGGCGATCCGTCATTTCAAGAAGGTGCTCACGCACATCCTCTTTTCCCCCGTGCTGCGCCGCGCCGAAACCGTGTGCGACTGGGTATTCCCCAAGTCCATGGTGGTCTACGGGGTGAAGTCGTGAGGCGGAGCGCCGTCCGGCCGCCGTCACTGCAACCGCGCGACTTTCTGTAGAATCGTCACCGCGGCCTTCTCCGGCGCGGAAAGATGCATGCGGAGTTCGCGGTAGTCATCCTTGCTCGGATTGCGGAGGAAATCCGTCAGGCTGGCTTTGAATTTCTCGCACAAGGCCGCCAACGGCGCACCGAGCGCCCCGGCATTGCGCGCCAAGTCCGGTTGCACAGCCTTGGCGACGATCGCCAGGAGGAATTTCTGCGGGGAGAGCGTCTTGGATTGCCCCGCCAGCACCTGGGCCTGGGACCCGCCTAGGCGCGGCTTGAGGTCGGCGGGAATCCGGCTCACCACCAAGCCCACCAGCTTGTCCGCCACGTCCTTGCTGTCTTGGGGCATGCCGGGGAAGACTTGGCCCGTTTGCAAGGCGATCAGCACCCAGGGCACGAACAGCGGCGGCTCCCGGCCCGCCAGGGTCGCGATATCCCGCACGGACAGCGTGCGCACCTCCAGATGGGCGCCATCCATGCGCCAGGCGATCAGCAGCCGTGCGTCCAGCAGCGTGTCCGCCGCCAGGGCCGGGGCGGCCGGGGCGGCGTCTTGGCGTTCGGCCGGCGCCGCCGGCGCTGGGGGCGTGGCGGGCTGGGGTTCCCCGGCGGGCGGCGGGGGGGGCGGTGGCGCGCTGCCCTCCGCCGGAGGCGCAGACGGACGGTCGGGCGCGGGCCGCGGCGCCGGCCGAGGGTCCGCGGCGGGCCGGGACGGCACCGCCTTGGCCGCGCTCGTGGCCGCGGCGGCCGGTTCGGCCTTGTGCGGGGGCGTGCCCACGGTGGCAACCCCGGACAGGCCGGCGCGATTCACGGCGCGCACCTGATAGCTCTCGCCCTTCTTGGCGCGCTCCTCCATGGCCTTCTTGATGTCGCCGACCAAGCCGCGGGCCTTGTCGTCCTGCGGGCCATTGCCCATCCGGTTGCGCAGCATCATCATGATGGGGATCGGCATCTTCTTCAGCATCAACCCCCGCGTGGCCGGTGTCACCGTGCGGAGCATCAGCAGCAGCGGCATCAGCGACGCGCGGCCCTGATCGGTGATGTCCTCCCGGTTGAATTGGGGAATCAGCGCACGCAGGGTGCTGACGATGCTGTGTTCGTCGGCCAGCAGGTCGAACTGCTGGATGAACTGGAGTTCCTGGGGGGGAATGTACTTCGGCAGTTCCTCGTTTGCCTTGAAGATATCGTCGAAGGACTGGCCGCTGTTGCCAATCAGGTTCATCAGCACATCGATGGCGATCAACACATGGTCGACCGGCGATTCAGGGGCGCGCTGCACCAGTTCGCTGTACGTGGCCTCCAAGTTGACCGCGCCCGGCTGCAGCAGCAGATGACTTTGCACGTTGCGGATATAGGCGACGAAGTAGAAACAGAGGGGAAACCGGAGATGGGACTCCCCAATCGCCTTGCCCAGCAGGAACTGTCCCAGCTCGAGCAGCTTCACGGGCAAGGTGGCCCGCTGGCGGTCCGCCGGAACATAGGGCAGTCCGGTCGTCAGATGGGCGTCGCTCCAGTTGCTCTTGGTGGCGGGGTCGGAGAGCAGGTAGCCCAGGGACATCCGCCAGACCCACTTGAACATCTCCTCGTCCAGGATGGACTTCAGAACCTTGCGGCGGTTGCCGGCCAGCGTGGCATGGCGCTTGAGCAGCGCGGTGTAGAAGCAGGTCATCCCATAGCAGACCTCCAGCGCCCCATGAGGGTGCTTGAGGATGGTCAGGTCTTCCTGGGTGGGCGACGTGATGGGCTCCTTGGGGGCCACGCGCTGGTAGATGTGGCGCAACAGGTAGTTCAGCTCGCCGCGGATGCCCTGGGATTCCCCGTCCTGCGTTTCCCCGATCGCCGCGCCCGTGTACATGCGGAAGTCCTCACCCATCTGCTGGGTGAGCTTCTTGCGCACCATGGACTTCATCAAGCCCTGGGCATTACGGCCCTCGGCCACCATCCGGGAGTGGGTGGCGTGAGTCTGGAAGTAATACTCCTGGGCTTGCCGCAGGTCGGATTCGGAGAAGAGTCCGGTGCTGTTCCACGGAGGTGGCACCTGGCCGGTGCCCGCCATGTCGGTCATGGTCACTCCCCAAAATACTCTTGGACGATGCCCTGGAATCCGCCCACTGGGCCGGGTTTCAGCACCGGACTACCGTGCGTGCAAGAATTAGCCCCCGCTGCAGGGTTTAACGGTGGGCAACCCCGCTGTCAATTTGGAAGAAATCGCGACTGCCGGTGCTGGCTTTCCGGTCAGGCGGGACGGGCGTCCCCGGGCACCCGGCCGTAGATGTCCTCAATGCGGACGATGTCGTCTTCCCCCAGGTAGTCGCCGCTCTGCACTTCGATGATGCGGACGGTCTCGTCCCCCGGATTGTCGATGCGGTGTTTGGCCTGAATGGGAATGTAGAGGTACTCGTTGGGCGCATACTCCCTGGCAATCTCGCCACAGGTGAGGGTGGGGCGCCCCTCGGCAACCACCCAGTGCTCGGCCCGGCGGCGGTGCAATTGCAGCGAGAGCTTCTGATGGGGTTTGACGATCAGTTCCTTCACCTTGAATCCCGGCCCTTCGGCCAGAATGCTGTACGATCCCCATGGCCGATGGGTGGTCACGAACTCGTGCGCTTCCTTCTGGCCGGTCTGCTTGAGCAGGTCCACCAGTTTCTTCACGTCCTGCACGTGGTTCATGTCGCAGATCAGCAGCGCATCGTCCGTATCCACCACAATCAGGTTCTGCACGCCCACGGACGTGATCAGGCGCTTGCCGCCGTGAATCAGCGAGTTGCGGGTGGAGACGGTCACGACATTGCCGGTCACGGCGTTGCCGTTCTCGTCCTTGGGCGTCTGCTGATAGAACTCGTCCCACGCGCCCATGTCGCTCCATTCCAGGTTGGCCGGCACCACCCAAAGCCGGCGGGTCTTCTCCAGCACCAGATAATCGATCGAGCCCTTCTCCAGGCCCGCATAGACGTTGCGGATCAACTCGGGGTGGCTCCAGTCGTTCTCCCGCAATGCGTCGCCCAGGTCCCGGAAGCGGGCGACCATGTCCGGCGCGAACCGCTCGTACTCCTCGATCAGGGTCTTCACGTTGAACACGAAGATCCCGGCGTTCCAGACGTAATTGCCTTCCGCCAGGAAGCGCTGCGCCGTGCGCAAGTCCGGCTTTTCCACGAATCGGTCCACGAGGAACAGCCCTTCGCCCGCCAAGGCGCCGTATTTGATGTAGCCCAGGTTGGTGGCCGGCCGGTCGGGCGTCACCCCGATCGCCACCAAGCCGCCGGGCAGCACCGCCTGCGCGGCGCGGTGCACGGCGGCGTCAAAGTCGGATTCCCGCCGGATCAACTGATCGGACCACACCACGGCCGCCACGGCCGCAGGGTCGTCATGGTGAATGCGCAGGGCTCCCCACAGCACGGCGGGGCCGCTGTCCCGCCCGACCGGTTCGCCCAGCAGATTGGCGGCGGGGTATTCGGCGTGCAATTCCCGCAACTGCCCCAGCACCGCGCGGT
Organism: bacterium; assembly: GCA_041482995.1. Lineage (GTDB taxonomy): Bacteria > SAR324 > SAR324 > SAR324 > JACQKK01 > JBGPEV01. Next base: position 5,828 of record JBGPEV010000125.1, read on the forward strand.
CATGGGCGGCGCTGGTGACCGTGCGAATCCGGTGGGGCTGAACCGACCGTGACAGGCGCAAGAACGTGTCTTGCAGCAGCGACTTGCGGCTGGGGCTGATCGGCAGCAATTGCTTGGGCACGGAAGATCGGCTCAGCGGCCACAGCCGGGTGCCGCTGCCCCCGGCCACGATCAGCCCGTGCAGATGGTTCCGATGGTCCTGCGGGATGGGCACCGCTGCGGACACCGGCTGTTGATTCGGCTTGTTCATGTTCTCGTAGGTTCCTCAGGCTATCCTCAATTGTGGCATATCTCGCCAGGTGACGCCAATTTTGGACGCAGCCTGCCCCTCAATCGGGTGTGGAGGCAAGCTGGGCACCCCCAACCCCAGGGCGCCCACAAAGTCGGCATCCAGCGGCGATGAATAGTAGGGCAGGCTCTGCCCACGCTATCCGAAGCAATTGGCGGTATGGAGTCAACTTTGTGGGCGCCCTGCCCCAACCCCGTCCAGGGTTGCGGCGGTTCGTGCGGGCGCCCTATACTTGGCCCATCCTTCCGGTGGGGCGGCGGTGCAGCCGTTTCCCACCCTGTCAGCCCGCTTGCCGAGCGCCCATGGTCCAATTCCGTACCGTCGTTTGCTCTCACGACTGTCCAGATTCCTGCAGCGTGCGGGTGGGCGTTGAGCAGGGGCGGATCGTCTCTGTCGCCGGAGATCCTGAGCATCCCATCACGCAGGGCTTCCTGTGCGGCAAAGTGAACCGCTACGCGGAGCGGGTCTATTCGCGCCAGCGGGTGCCCACACCCCTGCGGCGGATCGGGGCCAAGGGCGAGGGCCGCTTTGCGCCCATCCCCTGGGACGAAGCGCTGGACGAGATCGCGGCGCGCTTCCGGGCCGTGGCCCGGGAACATGGCCCCCAGGCGATTCTGCCCTATTCCTACGGGGGCACGATCGGCCGGGTGGGCATGGACATCGGCCACCCCTTCTTTCACCGCCTGGGCGCCACCCGGCTGGCCCGCACCATCTGCGTGGGCTCGGCCGTCGAGGGGCAGACCATGACCACCGGCATCGGCGTGGCCAGCGATTTGGAGGACGTGGCCCAGGCCCGGCTGATCCTGGTCTGGGGGGTCAACGCGGTGGCGTCCCACATTCACCTCATGCCGTTCATCAAGGCGGCCCGGGCCAGGGGCGGCCGCATGGTGGTGATCGACCCCTATCGCAACGCGACCGCCCGCCAGGCGGATTGGTACGTGCCCATCCGGCCCGGCACCGACGCGGCGCTGGCCTTGGGCATGATGCACGTGATCCTGCGGGAGGGCCTGCAGGACGCCGGGTTCATCGAGCGCTACACCCTCGGCTTCGACGCGCTGCGCGGGGCCTGCGCCGCCTACACGCCCGCCCACACGTCCGGCATCACCGGCATTCCCGCGGCGGACGTGGAACGCTTGGCGCTGGACTACGGGCGGGAACCGGCCGCCTTCATCCGCCTGGGCCTGGGCGCCTCCCGCCACGACAACGGCGGGATGATCGTGCGCACCGTGGCCTGCCTGCCCACGCTGACGGGCAAGTGGGCAGCGCCCGGCGGCGGCTTCCTCTGCTACGCCTGGGGCGGCGCCGTGCAGAACAACGCGTTCCTGAAGCAGCCCTGGCCCGGCGATCCGCCCGCCCGCACCGTGAACATGGTCAAGTTGGGCGAGGCCCTGACGGAACTGGCGCACCCGCCGGTCAAGGCCCTCTACGTGTACAACTCCAATCCGGCAGCGATTACCCCGGA
>JBGPEV010000126.1:0-7572 GCA_041482995.1 bacterium
GATGAACTCGCAAGGGACGACCGTGCGGCTCTGGTGGATCAACTGATAGAACGCGTGCTGGCCGTTGGTGCCGGGCTCGCCCCAGACGATCGGACCCGTGTCGAAGTCCACCTTTTGCCCCTGCTTGGTGATGCCCTTGCCGTTGCTCTCCATGTCCAACTGCTGCAGGTGCGCGGCGAAGCGCACGAGGCCCTGGCTATAGGGCAGCACGGCCAGGGTGGGCAGCCCCAGGAAGTCCCGGTTCCAGATGCCCAGCAGCGCCGCGAGCAGTGGCAGGTTCGCGCCCAGGTTCGGCTCGATGGACGCCAGGTCCATCTCCCGCGCGCCGCGCAGGATGTCCTTGAAGGCGCTCGCGCCCAATCCGAAGCCCAGGCACACGCCGCCCACCATGGACGTCGCGCTGTAGCGGCCGCCGATGTAGTCGAACATGTAGAACGACGCCCGGTAGCGCTTGGGGTTGTCCATCGGGCTGCCTTCGCCCGTCACGCAGAGGAACTGCTGCTCGGGTTTCAGCCCGGCCTTGGTGAAGGCGTCGCGCGCGATGGTCTCGTTGGTGAGCGTCTCCAACGTGGAGCCGCTCTTGGAGACCACGTTCACCAGCGTGCGGGAGAGGTCCAGCCCGCGGATCACCTGGGCGGCGTCGTCCGGGTCCACGTTGGAGATGAAGTGCACGCGCCGGTCGGTCTGCCGCCAGGGCTGCAGCGCCAGGTAGAGCGCGCGCGGCCCCAGGTCCGAGCCGCCGATGCCGATGTTCACCAGGTCCGTGAAAGACTGGCCGCGCGGATTGCGCACCTGGCCCGAGTCCAATTGCTCAAGGAACTTGCCCAGCTTCTCCAGCTCGCGCCGCGCCTGAGCGGCCGCGGAGTGCGCCGCGCTGCAATCGAAGGGGTCCGGCAGGTCGTCGAACACGTTGCGGCTGGCGAAGTGGAGCACCTGCCGGTTCTCGCTTTCGTGGCCCTCGATGCGGTTCATCACCTCCCCCGCCATGAGCTGGCGGAAGCGGTCGGCGGCCCGCGCCTCCTGGGCCAGGGCCGACAGCGCCGCCAGCACCGCGTCGTCCACCCGCTGCGTGCCATAGAGCAGATCGAAGCCGCAGGCGCCGGCGCGCAAGGCTGCGATGCGCTGGGGCGTCAGGGTGCCCGCCCGCGTCAGGTCGAACGCCTGTGCGGCCAGCCGGGTCAATTGGCCATGGGCTTTGGTTTGGGTGAAGGCGTAGCCTTGCGGCGCGAGGTCCATGGGGGCTTCCTTGAGATGAAACGGGCCGCGGCCAATGGAGCGGCGGTCCGCGATTGTACCCTCCGCAGCGGCGCTGCACCGGCCGGGGGCGTGCACCATGCCACTGCTTACAGGTGGACAGGATTGTGATACGTTCAATTGTCCAGGAATCGCAAGGGCCGGTCCTTGGGGGAAGTCCCGAGGATGGGGAGTGGTTTATCCTCCGGTCGCAACCACCGGTGGAGGCCCAGGCCCAAGGCGGCGGTTACGCCGCTGTCCCCAGGGGAGGGGCAGCGTGCCGTGCAGGGATGCCGCGCCGCCAATCCTCCGCCGCCAAGGATGTGCGGCCAGCAACATCGGGGGCAGGGCAGCGCCCTGTCTTTTGACCGCCGGTGATCGCCGTGAGCGCTCCCAGTCACCCCACAGTCACCCTGGCCGACGATGGCTCGGACGGCGCCCCCGCGCCCAGCGTCGTGACGCTGACCGACCCCGTGGCGGCCCGGATGGAGCGCATCAAGCACAGCATCCTCGCCCGCTTCCCGCGCGACAAGACAACCAAGATTGCCCTGCTGGAAAAGGCCTTCGCCGACGCGGAGCACCATCACCGCGCCCAGTTGCGCAAGTCCGGCGAGCCCTACATCCTGCACCCCTACCGCGTCGCCCTGATGGCCAGCGAATTTGGACTGGACGCGGAGACCGTGATCATCGCCCTGCTCCACGACGTGATCGAGGACACGGAGATGACCAAGGCGGAGGTGCAGGCGCAGTACGGCGACTGGCTGGCCGACGTGGTGGACGGACTCACCAAGGCCGCCGCGGCGCCGGGCGGGCGGGCCGATGCGGGGATGGCGACCTACCGCAAGCTGATCTCCTCCACCATCAAGGACCTGCGCACCGCCCAGGTGAAGCTGTTCGACCGGCTGGACAACATGCGCGACCTAGGCTTCCTGGAGCGCCGGCGCCAGCGGCGCATCGCCCAGGAAACGCTCTCGGTCTACGTGCCCATGGCCCAGCGGCTGGGCATGCAGGACATCGCCGACGAACTGACCGCGCTCTGCTTCCGCTATCTTTACTCGCGCCGCTTCAACGAGACCCTGAAGCAACTCAAGCAGCGCCTGACGGAGGAGCAGGGCAAAATCAACAGCCTGACGCAACTGTTGAACTCGATCCTGGCCGAGCAGCAGTTCAAGGACTTCGCGGTGAAGCCCCGCACCCTCAAGATCTCGGACTTCATCCACAAGGATTTGCCCCAGGGCAGCGCACTGGTGGGCTTCACGGTGAACGTGCCCACGCCGGTGGACTGTTACCGGGCGTTGGGCGCACTGCACATCCGCTGCCGGGTGGTGCCCAACAGTATCCGCGACTTCATCAGCAACCCCAAGCCCAACCGGTATCAGGGGCTGCATTCCCAGATCTTCATGGGGGGCGAACCCGTCGCGCTGGTGATTTGCTCCCATGCCATGGAGGCGATCAACCGCTCGGGCATCCTGGCCAACTGGGAAGGTTCCTTCGAGGAACTGCACCGCTACTACCAGAGCTACCTGGAGTTGTTGGACCAATACGCGGACACGGACACCGACGATCTGCGCATGGAGGACGTGCTGCGCCATGCGCAGTTGGAAACGCTCCAGGTGTTCACGCCCAAGGGCAAGCTGCTCTCCCTGCCCCAGGGGGCCACGGCCATCGATTTCGCCTTCGCCATCCACTCCGACCTGGGCCTGCACTGCGCGGGGGCGCGCCTGGGCGGCGCCTGGATCTCGCCGTTCCAGGAGCTGAAGGACGGGGAAGTGGTGGAGATCTTTCCCGATCCGGAGATCACGCCCTCGCCGGATTGGCTGGAACACGTGCGCACGACCCGCGCCAAGTTGGCGATCCGCCGCCACCTGAGAGTCCAGGGTCACCTGAGGGCGCAGGAGTTGGGCCGCAAACTGCTCGCGCGGGAACTGACGCGGCTGGCCGTGCCCGAGGCGGAATTCATGGCGCGCCCGGAGTTCTTGCAGGCACTGGCCCAACGCGGACTGACCCTGACTCAATTCCACCAGCAGGTGGGGATGCGCAAGATTCTCCCCCGCCGGTTCCTGCTGGATGGCGGGCTGGTACCCAAGGAGGCGGCCGAACGCCTGGAGGCGCACCAGACGTCCCTGTTGCAGCGCTACCTGAAGCCGATGTTCACCAGCCCCGCCGCTCCGCCCGTCCCGCTGTTGGAAATCCCGGAGGGGGGTGACGGCTTCATTACGCTCGCCCCGTGCTGCCAGCCCTTGGTGGGCGACGCGATCCTGGGGATGCAGACCGACCAGGGGATCCGCGTGCACCGCGCCGAGTGCCCGGAGCTGGCCAAGGCCGAACCCGACAGCCTGATCGGCGTCACCTGGGAATCGGCCACGCGCAAGCAACCCTACGCGCTGGAACTGCGCATCCTGGACCGCGCGGGCATGATCTACAAGATCGCCAAGGTGATGCGCGACCAGAAGGTGAGCATCCACGACTTGGCGCTGGAACGCGACTCCGCCTCGGGAGAGGCGGTGCTGCGCGTCTCTCTTGAGGCGATCAGCGGCAAGACCTACCAGAAGATCGTCGCCGGGCTGCGCGCCATCAAGGAAGTGCTCACCATTGGACAGGTGGCGGCGGACCGCCACCGCGCGCCCACGTTCAGCCCGCCGTGATCCCAGGGCCGCCATTGCGCTACCACCGCGGAGCACGGTACGCTCACGGAAGATTGCGTAGCCAGCCAATGTGAGTCCATTCGTGCGCTCTTTCGATACCCTCACCTACAGCAAGAAGCTCCAGGAGGCGGGATTCACCGCCCGCCAGGCGGAAGCGCAGGCGGAAGCCTTGCGCGAGGTCGTCGAGGACAACCTGGCAACGAAGCGAGACCTCAAGGAAATGGAGGTCACGCTGCGTACCGACCTCAAGGAGATGGAGGTGCGGCTTAGTCAGCAAATCGAGCTGGTCCGCCGAGACATGAAGGAACTGGAACTCACGTTGCGCCGGGACATGGAACTGATGCGCCGGGATATCGTCATTTGGCTCGGCGGCCTGATCGTCGTGTCCATCACGGCGCTGGGCGTGCTGATGAAGGTGCTGTAGTTCCGTGGATCGCAAGTTCTTGCAGTTAGACCGCCAAATTGCTCTGTCCCCCGCCATTGACCGCCCGCCGCCCGCCCGCTAGAAGGAAGGCCGGTCGGTTGCCATCCCCGTCTCACCCAGAGGAGACCCCACCATGGCCGGAGTGCTGGAGGGCATCAGGGTATTGGACTTCGGCCGCTACATCGCCGGGCCGTTCTGCGCCACGATGCTGGGGGACATGGGCGCCGAAGTGATCCGCATCGAGAAGCTGGACGGCAGCGAGGACCGCTACGTCGCCTCGATCGGCAAGACGGGCGAGGGCGGCGGCTTCCTGCAGATGGGCCGCAACAAGCTGGGCTTCACGCTCAACCCCATGAAGCCCGAGGCGAAGGAAGTCCTGCGGCGGCTGGTGAGCACGGCCGACGTGGTGGTGGCGAATCTGCCCAAGCCCACGCTGAAGGACATGGGCATCGACTACGAAACGCTCACGGCCATCAAGCCCGACATCATCTTGACCCACGTCTCCGCTTTCGGGAACGATGGACCCTACAGCGAGCGGGTGGGCTTCGACGTGCTGGGCCAAGCCATGTCCGGCGGGATGCACCTGTGCGGCGACGGCAGCGTGCCGATGCGCACCCAGGTGCCCTACTGCGACTTCGGCACGGCCATGATGGCGGCCTTCGGCACATTGGCCGCGTTGATGGAGCGCCAGAAGAGCGGCCGGGGCCAAATCGTGGAGGCGTCGCTCTTCACCACCGGCATCACATTCAACAACAACCTCCTCATCGAGCAATCGGTGCTGGACCTGAACCGCACGCCGCAGGGCAACCGCGCGTTTCATCACGCGCCCAGCGACGCCTTCCGCTGCACGGACGGCTGGCTGGTGACCATGGTGGTCGGCAATCCGCTCTACGAGCGCTGGGCCAAGCTGATGGGCGAGCCCGAGTGGCTGAGCGACCCGCGCTTCAAGACCGATTCCACGCGGGGCGACCACGGCCACCTGATCAGCGGGCGCATGGAGCGCTGGTGCGGGGAGCGCACGCTGGCCGAGGCGTTGGCGGCCCTGGAGCAGGCGCGCGTGCCGGCGGGCCCGGTGCTGTCCCCGGCCCAGGTGCTGGGCGATCCCCATGTCCAGGCGCGCCAACTGTTCAAGATGGTCGAGTTCCCCGGCGTGCCCAAGCCGGCGCCGGTGGCCGATACGCCGGTGAAGCTCTCCCGCACTCCGGGGGGCGTGCGGCGCCGCGCACCCACGCTGGGCGAACACACGGACGCGATCCTGAAAGAACTGGGTTTCAGCGCGGGGGAGATTGCCGGCCTGCGCAAGGCGCGCGCGGTGTAGCGGAAACCCCGCAGCCCAGCCCCATCCTCGCACGGGCGGGAATGGGGAGGCGACAAGCGCCGTTCCTCCCACCCTTCGCCCGATCGATCCCAATGGCCACCCCCTCCCCCGCCAAGCGCGCCATCCCTGCCGCGGTGATCCTGCTGGGCGTCGTCAGCCTGCTCAATGACGTGGCCAGCGAGATGATCTATCCCGTGCTGCCCCTGTTCCTGGCCTCCGTGCTGGGGGCGGGACCGGTGGCGTTGGGGGTGATCGAGGGATTGGCGGATGCCACGTCGTCTTTGCTCAAGGTTGTCTCGGGTATCCGGTCAGACATCACCCGCCGCTGCGTTCCACTGATCCTCGTCGGCTACATCGGCTCCAATCTGGTGCGACCGCTCATCGGCATTGCGACCGCGTGGCCCCAGGTGCTGGGCCTGCGCTTTGCCGACCGCGTGGGGAAGGGCCTGCGCGACTCCCCGCGGGACGCATTGATCGCCGACGTGACGCCGCCGGAACTTCGCGGAAGGGCTTACGGCCTGCGTCAGGCGATGGACAACCTGGGCGCCGTCGCGGGACCGCTCATTACGGCCGCGCTGATGTCTTGGTGGGCGTGAGGATTGCGCGGCATTTTCCTGCTCACCGCGATCCCGGCCGCCCTCACGATCGTCGTGCTGCTGGCGGGCTTGCGGGAGCCGCCGCGCACGCAAGATTCAACTCTGACTCCCAACCGCCGACCGGCGTGGCAGGAACTGAGCTCGGGATACAAGCGCCTTCTGCTCGCATTGGGTGTGTTTGCGCTAGGTGGTTCCACGGACGCGTTTCTGCTACTGCGCTTGAATGCGGTGGGCATTTCCGCCGCGGGAGTCTCCTTGCTGTGGGCGGCCCACCAGGGGGTCAAGGTCGTTTCCACGTACGCCGGCGGCGCGCTGACGGACCGGATCGGTGCCCGGCCAGTGCTGACACTGGGTTGGATCCTCTACGCTGCGGTCTATCTGGCCTTTGCGGCGGTGGAAACCCGGGAATGGCTCATCGCCGTGTTCCTGATTTATGGGCTCTACTACGGCCTGACGGATGCAGCGCGGCATACCTGGGTCTCCCTGCTGGTGCCTGCGGACCTGCGAGGCACGGCCTTTGGCTACTTCCACGGGGTGATCGGACTCACCGCCCTGCCGGCAAGCCTGCTCTTCGGGCTGCTGCTGCAGGCGTTCGGCGCGCCCGTGGCGTTCCTCAGCGGGGCGCTCCTGGCGGCGCTGGCCTCCGTGCTCCTGCTCAGCGTACCGCGCCGGATCGGCTGAGCCGCCAGTCCGCCGCCACGGATTGCATCCGCGGGCGTCCCCCAGGCACAATCGCGGCGCAGGGACACCCGCCCGGAACGGGACACCCGTAACCCTGAACCGCCCCTATGCCCTCCACTTTCACGCGCATCATCGAGCGGGAGTTGCCCGGGGAAATCGTCTACGAGACGGCGCAGAACATCGCCTTTCTCGATCTGTTTCCCGCCTGCGAGGGGCACACGCTGGTGGTGCCCAAGCGCGAGGTCGCCACGTTCGATGCGCTCACGCCGGATGAGGTCACCTCCCTCATGCACGCCGTACACACCGTGGCCCAAGCGCTGATGCAGGCGCTGGGCACGCCCCATTACAACATCCTGATCAACAATGGCGGGCCGGCGGGCCAAGTCGTGTTCCATGTGCATGTGCACGTTATCCCCCGCTGGGAGGGCGTGCCCAAGCACAAGCAGCGGCTCCCCCCGGAGCGCATGCGCGAGATCGGCGACCGCATCCGCGCCGCCGTGGAGCAAGTGCAGCGCACGGCGTGACGTGCCGGCGGCTAATGATGACTGCATAAGCAATGTCCTATTTTGGTCAAAAAAGAGGGAGGGCGCAGCGGTTGGCAATGGCGCGAAGCAGATGCTGAGAGCGGCGGGTGCGGCGAGTTTCGCGACGCACCGCGGCGCGGATGTCTTCGAC
>JBGPEV010000127.1:0-7563 GCA_041482995.1 bacterium
CGCCTCCTGCCGACCTGGCCCGCCTCACGGAAGCGCAGCGCGAGATCGAAGCGCTGGAGGCGGACAACAACCGCCTGCGCGACCTGATCGACCGGCAGGTGGCGGGCCGCTGAGTGCGCGGCCGTTGGCGACGGGGCGGCGCTGGCCGGATCGGGCGCGCCTTGACCCCTCCCGCCCCCTGTGCAAAGTCTAGGGCCGAATCGACAGAGAATTCCCAGGGGGATGGAGGAGGCCGCGCGCGGCGCAGGACGGCAGCGCGGCTCCACACGCGCCGCCCGGCGGGGCGGCCTTACGCATCCGGAGTGCCACATGGATTTCGAGTACAACGACAAGACCAAGAAGCTGCTGGGACAGGTGCAGGACTTCATGGAGCGCAACGTCTATCCGGCCGAGCACGTCTACCATGAGCAGGTGGAGACCTCCGGGGACAAGCACCACCACCCGGCCATCATGGAGGAACTGAAAGCCAAGGCAAAGGCGGCGGGCCTGTGGAACCTGTTCCTGCCGGACAAGGAATTTGGCGCCGGGCTCACCAACCTGGAATACGCGCCCCTGTCCGAAGCGATGGGGCGCAGCCTGATCGGCTCGGAGGTGTTCAATTGCAGCGCGCCGGACACGGGCAATATGGAAATCCTGGCCGAGTTCGGCAGCAAGGAGCAGAAGAAGCAGTGGCTGGAGCCGCTCCTGGAAGGCAAGATCCGCAGTTGCTTCTCCATGACCGAGCCGGAGACGGCGGGCAGCGACCCGACCCTGCTGCAGACCCGCGCCGAGCGCCAGGGCGATCACTACCTCATCAACGGGCACAAGTGGTTCACCAGCAACGCGTACCACCCCCACTGCAAGATCGCGATCGCGATGGTGGTGACCGACCCCACCGCGGAGCCCCACCGCCGCGCCAGCCAGATCCTCGTGCCCCTGGGCACGCCGGGCATGCGCATCAAGCGCCCCGTGCCCGTGGTGAACCACGACGGCGGCCACGGCCACGCGGAAGTCTATTACGAGAACGTGAAGGTGCCGCTGGGCAACGTGCTGGGCAAGGAGGGGGACGGCTTCCCCATCTCCCAGGCGCGCCTGGGGCCGGGCCGCATCCACCATTGCATGCGCGCCATCGGCGGCGCGGAGCGGGCGCTGGACCTGATGTGCCAGCGCGCGGCCTCCCGGCGCACCCACGGCAGCCTGTTGAGCGAGAAGGGGCTGATCCAGAACTGGATCGCAGAGTGCCGCATGGCCATCGACCAGGCCCGGCTACTGGTGCTCTACACGGCGTGGAAGATGGACCGCTTCGGCAAGAAGGAAGCGCGCCAGGAAATCTCCATGGTCAAGACCGTGGCCGCCAACATGTACCAGCAGGTGTGCGACCGCGCCATGCAGGTGCACGGCGCCATGGGCCTCACAAACGACACGCCGCTGATGAACATGTGGGCCTACGCCCGCACCCTGCGCCTGGCCGACGGCCCGGACGAAGTGCACAACATGGTGGTCGCCCGCCGCGAGCTCAAGCGCGTCTCGCTGCTCAAGACCTCCGCCATCCCCACGCCCATGCCGGCGCCGGCGGCAAGGGCGAGGTAGGGGGGCGCCCTGCACAGGGGTGGATCGCGATCCGCCCCTGGCTGACTGATTCAAACAAAGACGAATCCCCGCTCGGACATCGGTCGTGCGGAGGAATGTATGGTGCTATTCGGAACTTGGGAACAGATTCTTGCTGACGTCGCTGGAGTCGCCGGAATTGCTGCACTAATCTTTTCCCCGAGCCTTGCTTGGAGAGTCCGGCTTTTGCACCCGTTTTACTGCTTAGTAGTGACCATTCCCGTGTCTGCGGCAGTCTACAACCAAATGAGGCTGTCAAAAGTCGCAAGTATAGAGAGGGCTGCCCGTCAGTTAGTAGAGAGCCGCCGCATGGAATTCTCACATGCTGGTTTCATTCAGGCGGCACTCTCATTTCTGGAAAAAAACAAGCTGGAATTTCCGGACACTTACTCCCGTGCCCAAGAGCTATGTCGACTGAATAGTTGCTTAGGAAGCGAGAATTCAGCGCAGGGGGGAGACAGCCTGAAATTCGCTTTTGATCAGATTCGAGTTGCATCTGCACTTGAAGGGGCGTTGCGAGGCATCGCAAAAATTAGTGGAGAGCAATAGATTAGGAACAAGCAGCTCTTCAGTTCCTCATCGAGAATTCCGGGTAGTCGCGCAACTGTAATGCCTGCCCCCTACTTGTTGGCCTCGAGTATCTTGATCACTTCCTCCTCGTACATGCCCCATTCTTCCCGCGGGTAGACAAACACCGATTCGTTGAACTTCGCGATCACGCGCTGGATGAAGTCTAACTCCTCCTTGTTGGCCGTGCCGCCGACGCGAGCTGAAGCGCGTCTCGCAACTCAAGACCTCCGCGGTCCCCACGCCCCTGCCGGCCCCCGCGGCACGGGTGCGGTTGCCTCCTGCCACCGGGCGGCCCCAGGGCCGCCCGGCGCACTTCCCCTCTGCGCCCCCCAATTCGTCCTTCCCTGCCATTGCGATCGGGTTTCATTGGACAATTTGCGGCTAGAGGACTGTTCGGCCTGGCGCCGTACGCTTTGCCGCCAAAACTTGGCCATGTTCCAGGGTCGCACTGATTGTTCTTGAACTATCTGATATGGCTAATTATAAAATCGTACTGTCACCATATCACGGCATGGTGATATGGTGATTTTTTTGTTGCAACGACAGAATGCAGGGCGTACAAGGACAGGGCATTCACCCCGGGCAGCGCCCGATTGAGACGGACATCCCTGAGCGCCAAAGGAGCCAGTCATGACTCAGATCGCAACCGCATTGGATTCCAGCACCCTCAAGAAGCTGCAGGCCGTCGTCCCCGCGCTGGTGGAGCAATACCGCCGCGACCCCGACAGCGCGCAGGCGCGCTTCCAGGCAACCACCCGCGTGGTGCGGGGATTCGAAACGGAAATCACCGGCCGCGGATTCAAGCTCACGATCGATGAGCCGGAATCCCTGGGCGGGAGCAACAAGGGCTTCAACCCCGTGGAGGTGCTGCTGGGATCGCTGGGCACGTGCCAGGAGATCGTGCTGGTGGCCTACGCCGCCGCACTGGGGATCGAGCTGGAAAAGGTGGAGATTGAGGTGACCGGCGACATCGACCTGCGGGGTCTGTTCAATGTCGCCGAGGTGCCGCCCGGCTTCAACACCATCCACTTTGCGGCGGACATTCGCGCGCGCAACGCGACGCCGGAGCAGTTGGAGCAATTGAAGGCGCTGGGCCTGGGCCACTGCCCCGTGCTGGACACCCTCAAGCGCCCCGTGACCGTCACGAGCGAGTACCGGCTCAGCAGCGGTGGTGCGGCCGCAACGCCGGCCCCTGCGGCGGCACAGCGCAACTGACTCCGCGCCGGCTTTAGCCTCCACTGCCCCCCGCCCGCCGGGCTTCCACGCGCGGCGGGTGGGGGGAGTGGTGCCGCCCTACTTGTTGGCCTCGAGAATCTTGATTACTTCCTCCTCGTACATGCCCCATTCTTCCCGCGGATAGACGAACACCGAGTCGCTGAACTTGGTGATCACCTTCTGGATGAACTCCAGTTCTTCCTTGTTGGCCGTGCCGTCGGAATGGGCGATCGCGCACAGGGTCTTGATCAGCAGGTTCTTGGCATCGGAACTGCTCATTCCCTTCAGCCCGGTGGCCAGGCTGGCCTCCCCCTTGAGCAACTGCTCCCGCTCGGCCTGGGTCAGCCCCATGGTGTCGGCGAAGCGCTTGAGGATTTTCTTCTCGAAGTCGGCGAAATCGTTGTCGATGCGCGCCAGGTGGATGCCGAAGCGGATGATCGTCTTCAGGTCCATGCGCGATATGGCAGCCATCGTCCGCTCCGGAGGGGATGCAAGCGCCGGCGGCGTGACGGCACCGGACAAGCTGTGGCATGCTAGCGCGGATCGGCGAGCGGGGCCGCGCGGCCCCGCTCGCCGATCCGTCAGCGCGTTCCTGTTCTCTCGCCTATCTGCCGCGCTTATCATGACTGCGCGGATGAGGTCAAACGACGTGATTGCCAAGAAAAAAGCCCCGCACCGCCGCCACAAGTCCTTCGGCCCGCCGCCCAAGCCCCGCGACGCATCGCCGCGCGGCCGCCGGCAGGCCCCGGCGGCGGACCAGCGCCGCTCGTTCTCCCAGGCCAACCTGGCCAGCCTGAGCGAAGGCCCCCTGGGCCCGCGGCTGCTCCTGGCACTGCAGGTGCCGGAGGAGCCGGGCTACCAGTTCACCCACGCCTTCCATCCCTACCCGGGGCGGTTCCATCCCGCGCTGCCGCGCCTGCTGCTGCAGGAGGGGGTGCGGCCCGGGCAGACGGTGCTGGACCCCTTCATGGGCGGCGGGACGACCCTGGTGGAGGCCATGTTGCTGGGCATCCACTCGATCGGCAACGACCTCAATCCCATCGCGGGGCTGGTGGCGCGGGAACGCACCCGCCCGCGCACGCCGGTGCAGGCGGCCCAGGCCGTTTCCGAGGCCAAGCGCATCGCGGGCGTGGTGGAAGGCCTGCGGCAGGACAAGCGGGCGCCGCGCCATCAGTTGGCGGGGCTGCACCTGATCACTCCCCACTACGCGCCGCACCTGCTGGCCGAGTTGATGCAGTGGATGCGCCTGATCGATGCGCTGCCCCGCGCCCCGGCGCCTGCCGCGGCGATCCGGGAGACCCTGCGCGCCGTGTTTTCCGCCGCGGCGGTCAAGTACTCCAACCAGTTGAGCGATTCGCAGCCGGAGAGCGGGCCCGTCGCGCCCGCCGTGCCCAAGGGCGCGGTCTCGCGCTTTCTCGTGGCCAAGTGCGAGGAACTGACCCGCGCCCAGGTGTCCCTGGGGAACCGCCTGCCCAATCCGCCGCCCCGCGTGCGCCTGCTGGAGGAAGACGCCCGCCTGCTGCCCAGCCTGGGCTGGGCGGAGGTGGACTGCATTCTCACCAGCCCGCCCTATCCCGGCACCTACGACTACCATCATCAGCACGCCTTGCGCATGGCGTGGCTGGGGATCGACGCCCGCCCGTTGGAACAGGGCGAACTGGCGCCCCGCCGCGAACTGAGTCCGCCCCGGCCCGCCGAAGCCCCCGCGCCCCGTCCCAAGGGCAAGAGCGTGCGCACCCCCACTCCCGCGCCCGAAGGGGCGGCCCCGCGGGAATCCTGGAGCGCGGGTCTGCGGGACACCATGGTGGCCCTGGCCCGCGTGATCAAGCCCACGGGCAGCTTGTACTTCGTGCTGGGGGATTGGATGGACGAGGGGCACGGCGTGGACGGCGCGGCGGTGCTGCGCCGCACGGCGCAGGACAAAGGCTGGAAGCTCGGTTCCTGGGCCTCCGTGCGGCGCGAAGCCCATTCCCACCGGGAGCGCCGCGCCTTCGCCAAGCGCGGCAAGTGGGAGCACCTGCTGCAGTTCACGCGCTGACGCGCCGCGCGGACCGCCACCACCCTGCGGAGATGAGTCTGGGCCGGAGCGTTGCGCTATCCTGCGGCGCCCACGGGCAACCGGATCGACCGGCCGATAGCCGCCGCCCCGCCGGGTCCCGCGGAAACGGGACCGGCGGACAACACATCACAAAAGGAAATAGAGCCTTACCCCTGGCCGGTTACCAGCCGACCCGGGCGCCGACGAAGTAGACCGTGCTGTCGATGTCGCCGGGCTTGTTGCCCGACGAATCCGCCTTACCCGAGGCGCTGATCGCGTGGTAGCCCACGTGCACGTCCCAGACTTTGGCGATCGGGAGGCCCACCGTCAGGTAATACTGGGTGGCATCCCACTCGATTTTGCAGCCAAGGCTGCAGTCGCCCTTGATCCCGCCGACGCCGTAGCCGAGCGCCAAATTCATGAAGGGAATGGGAAATTGGATCTCCACGTCGGTGAACGTGCTCTTCAACTTGAAATCGGCCGGCACGATTGTCTTTGAGAGGTCCGTCTTACCTTCGTAGGCCTCATAGCCGAGCCCCAGCCAGCCGATACCCGCGCCGACCCGGTAGCCCGATAGGCCCGAGTAGGAGAAGGAGGTCGAGCTACCGCCACCCGAACCCTTGATCGTGGCGTCGCCCGCAACGGGGACGTCGACCGAAAAATTGATGGCTTGGGCGCTGGAGCCCATGCCCGCCAACAACAGCACGGCGAGCGCGGCGGTCGCCGCGAACGTGAATTTGCGCATGATTCCTCCGAAAATGATGGAGTTTGGCAGGGAGCAAAACGCTCCCCCTCCGGTGGCCGTGCAAACTCCGTACCTTGATTTGCAGAGTTCGGACGCCCGCGCCGCCCCCGATCTGCGTCGCGTGGCGGCAGATTGTGGCTGGAAGCCCGGCCGCTGGCCCTTGGCGCGGAGCGCGGCCCATTCTCGCCGCGAGCGCCGGCCCGCTCCTAGCGCGGCCAGCGGGGGCGCCGGCTCCAGGTCGCGCCGTGACGCACCGGCCGCTTCCCCATTCCATCCGCATGGGATAGGTTGCCCCCGGAAGGCATCCGCGGGTCCGTAACCGCCGCGTCTTGGCGGCGAACCAATGGGGGAAATCCTATGCGCCACATTCGAAAGATCCTGGCGTTGTGCCTGCTGGCGCCGGGGATCGCACTCGCCCAGGAACCGTTTCCCAGCCGACCCATCACCATCGTCGTGCCCTTTCCCCCCGGCGGCGTCGCCGACCAGACGGCGCGGCCGGTGGCGGCGGGCATGGAGAAGGTGCTGAAGCAGCCGGTGGTCGTGAGCAACAGGTCGGGCGCCGGAGGGGCGGTGGGCATGGCCGCCGTGGCCAATGCCAAGCCGGACGGCTACACGATCCTGCTGGGGCTCTCCAGCATTTCGATCATTCCGGAGGCGGACAAGCTCTTCAACCGCACCCCCGCCTATGCGATGGAGCAGTTGGCGCCCATCGCCCTGATCAGCGCCGATCCCACCGTGCTGGTCGTGCGCACGGAGAGCCCGTGGAAATCCGCGCAGGATCTGGTGGCCGACGCCAAGCAGCGCCCCGGGCAGATTTCCTTCTCGTCCTCCGGCATCTACGGCACGCTGCACATGGCCATGGAAATGTTCGCCAGCGGCGCCGGGATCCAGCTCAAGCACGTCCCGTTCAACGGCGCGGGGCCGGCCCTCACCGCGCTCCTGGGCGGCCACGTGGATGCGCTGGCCTCCGGCCCCGGCGTGGTGCTCCCGCAGATCAAGGCGGGCAAGCTGCGCGTCTTGGCGGGCTGGGGAGATAAACGGGTCGCTTCCCTGCCCGATGTGCCCACCTTCAAGGAACTGGGGTACAAGGACGTGGAATTCTATATCTGGGCGGGGGTGTTCGCCCCCGCCGCCACGCCGGAACCGGTCCTGAAGACCCTGCGGCAGGCCGTTGGGGAGACAGTGGCCGGCGCCGAGTTCAAGGCGACCATGGAGAAGATCGAGACCCCGATCCAATACCTGGACGCGCCCGAATTCCGCACGTTTTGGGACAAGGACGCAAAGCGCCTGGCGGCAGCCGTGCACCGCGTGGGCCGGGTTGAGGAGAAGAAGTGACCCGTGACCCCTCCGCCCGAACGTGATGCCCCGCCGGTGCCGCCGGGACGCTGGCTGGCGCTGCCGGCCGACC
>JBGPEV010000128.1:0-7531 GCA_041482995.1 bacterium
ACAGCAGCCCGAGTTGCAGCGCCAACTCGACGCCATCACGGGCACCCAGACGGTGGCCTTTCAGCCGCCCTCCCTGCCCGGCGCCCGGGGCCTGCCGATCCAGTTCGTGATCCAGACGACGGACTCGTTCGAGCGCCTCAACGAGGTGGCCAACGACTTCTTGCGGGAAGCGCAGAAAAGCGGACGCTTCATCTTCCTCAGCACCGACCTGAAGTATGACCTGCCCCAATCGCAGGTGGTGATCGACCGCAATCTGGCGGCGCAGCTCGGCTTGTCCATGCGCGACGTGGGGATCGGGCTGGGGGCCATGCTGGGCGGGGGTTACGTCAACTACTTCAGCCTGAGCGGGCGCTCCTACAAGGTGATTCCCCAGGTGCAGCAGCGCTACCGGCTCAACGCGGAGCAACTGAGCCACTACTACCTGCGCTCCGCCAGCGGGCGGGCGATTCCGCTCTCGACCATCGCGCACATCGAGAAGAAAACGGTGCCGGAGTCGCTGAACCATTTTCAGCAGCAGAATGCGGCGACGATCACCGGCGTGTCCGTTCCCGGTATCGCCCAGGGTGAGGCCCTGAAGTACCTGCAGGACCTGGCCGGCCAAACCCTGCCGGCCGGATATTCCGTGGATTATGGCGGGCAGTCCCGCCAGTACGTGCAGGAATCCAGCGCGCTGCTCGTGACGTTCGTCTTCGCGCTGATCATGATTTTCCTGGCCCTGGCGGCCCAGTTCGAAAGCTTCCGCGATCCGGTCATCATCCTGGTCACGGTGCCCATGTCCGTCTGCGGGGCGCTGATCTTCATCAACCTGGGCATCGGCGGCGCGAGCCTCAACATCTATACCGAGGTCGGGCTGGTGACGCTGATCGGGTTGATCAGCAAGCACGGCATCCTGATCGTCGAATTCGCCAACAACCTCCAGAAGGAGGGCCGCAGCAAGCGCGAGGCCGTGGAAATGGCGGCGGAAATCCGGCTGCGTCCGATCCTGATGACGACGGGTGCGATGGTGCTCGGCGTGCTGCCGCTGATCTTGGCCTCCGGCGCCGGCGCCATCAGCCGCTACAACTTGGGACTGGTGATCGCGGCCGGCCTGGCCATCGGCACCCTGTTCACGCTGTTCGTCGTGCCCGCGATGTACGTGGTGCTGGCCGCCACGCGCTCGAAGCCGGTGGCCGCCGACAAACCGCGTTTGGTGGAAGCGCCCGCGGCCGATTGACGCCCAAGCGCGCACAACAAAACCGCGAACTACCTCAACACGAAGGACACAAAGAATGGCGAATTGTTCACGCCGACTGATCGAGCGATTCGAGCCAGCAGAGCGAACTGATGCGCTCCTTCACGTTTCTCAGAACTGCTGCCCCGAGGAGCCAAATTCTCTCTGTACTACTAATGGCTAATTTCTTCGCACGGCGAGACGATTATATGTGCAGCGAGTCGGGCGAGTTTGCGCGCCGTGCCGGTGGGTTCCGGCCACACTGCGCCAGAGTGAAAGGCGGTTGCAGTTTGTCATTGCGCCTTTGCGCGGCAACGCGGGTGAAGTTGGTCCGACCACACCTGCAACAGCTGTTTCGCCGTTGCAGTCCTTGGTGTCCTTGGAATCCTTTGGTTGCGGCTCCGCCGCGCTGTGTTCATCTGAGGCCAATCGTTTTTGGCGTTGTGTATATTTGCCACCCGCGGCCGCCGGCGCGGCAACGGTGACGGAAGCGGCGAAAAATTCCGCCGCCGGGCGTAATACCCGGATGCGCGCCAGCGGCGCGGTGCCGCGACTCCCGGTGGCCTGCCGATGTGATACGCTCCGAGGGCGGCAGACCTTTCCCGGGGAGGAGCGGCGATGGAACGTCCGGCGGCTTCGGCGGCAGAGCTCACGCGGCGGGTGCTGGATCTGCCCCTGCACCGGATGTTGGGCCTGCACCTGACCCAGCAGGAACCGGGCGTCGCCGTGGCGGGTTTCGCGGCCACCCTGAACACGCTGGGCCCCATGGAAGCCCTCCACGTGGGCGTGGTCCACGCCCTGATGGAGTCCGTGTGCCTGCTCGCCGTTATTCCGCTGCTGCAACCGGGTGAATACGCGGTCACCCACGATTTTCACGCCTCCGTCATGCGTCCCATCCCCGGCGGCCAAGCCGTGGAGTTGCGCGCCAAGGTGCAACGCCAGGGCAAGAACGTGATCTTCGTCGACGGCGAAGCCTGGGCGGCCGAGAAATTGTGCTACATGGCGCGTGTCACCAAGTCCGTGTTGCGGCCCGACGGCGCCCCGGCGGATCACGGAGCTTGACCGGCCATGCGCGCGCTGCCGACGCCGACCGTGCGCGGGGCCGTCCACGCGCTGCGGCGCCTGCCCTGGGTGGTGCTGCCGCCGGTGTGCCGGGGCTGCGGAGTCCTGCTGGAACCGCTTGCCGCCCGGACGGTGGGTTTTCCATACCTGTGCAATCCCTGTCACGACGGCCTGCCCTGGCGGCAGGAGCCCGCGATGGACCCGGAGGAGGGCCCGCTGGACCGGGTCTGGGCGCCCTGGCACTACGCGGAACCCGTGCAACAGTGGATCTGGCAGTTCAAATACCAGCGCCGGGACGGCTGGGCGCGCTTCCTGGGCGGATTGGCCGGAATGGCCCTGGCGGGCGGACTGCCCTTGGGGGAGTTCTCCCACATCGCGCCAGTGCCGCTGCATCGCCAGCGCTTCCGCTGGCGGGGCTTCAACCAGGCGCTGCTCTTGGCGCACCATGGGTACCGCCACCTGCGCGCCGGACAGGCCGCCGCGCCGCCCATCGTGCCCACGCTGTTGCGCCGCACCCGGCACACCCGGCCGCAGATGGAACTGGACGCCGGCGACCGCCAGTCCAACGTGGCCGGGGCCTTCGCCGTCCGCCCGGATGCCGTGGCCGGGCTGCAGGGCGCGCGGGTGCTGCTGGTCGACGACGTGATGACCACCGGCGCCACCCTGAACGAGTGCGCAGCGGTGCTCAAACAGGCGGGCGCCGACACCGTCGCCGCCCTCGTGATGGCCAAGGTGTGAGACTTCCGCGCGTTCCGGGTAGCCCGGGCTGCCGCGGTTGCGCAGACAATTGCTGGTTCACCCACAAGACACGGCCATGCCTCCGCTCCGCTTGAACGTCGGATTGCCGCTGCTGGTCGCCGTGCTGCTGGTGGCGGGCGTGCTGGACTTCGGACCGTGGCGCTCGGTCGGCCTGGCCGTGGCGATCGCGCTGGCCCTGTGGATGGCCTACAGCTTGAGGATTCGCCCGCGCGGGCCCGAGGAGCCGGAGGAAGACCCGGACGTGCCGCCGCTCGACGATCCGGACCCCGACGCCCGGGAGCCGCTGCGGCCCCTCACCCCGGAGGAGCAGAAGGATCTGGAGCACGAGGCCGAGCGGCACCGGCCGCTGCGGCGGCCGTAGCGGGAAAAGAAATGCGGCGGGTAGATCGCAACCGCACCAGAACCGGCTATTCAAAGTCCGCGTCGGTAGGGGCCGGCCTCCTGGCCGGCGGCGTGGGCCTGGAGACGGGCCAGGAGGCACGTCTCCACCGTTTGTGGTCGTTGGGCCGTTGCCGTCCGTGGTTGGGACGAAATTCAGATGGTAGGTACTAGGAGAGCCGCGAGGTGTGATGGGGCGCGGAGCGGCGGCGCAACAGATTCATCGCGTCGGTCAGCCCTTCCAGCGTGAGCGGGTACATGCGCCGCTCGAACGCGTCGTTGATCAGGCGGATCGACTCCACGTAGGTCCACTCGGACTGGGGCTCGGGATTGAGCCACACGCTGTGCGGGAAGCTCTCCCGCAGGCGCTGCAGCCAATTCAACCCCGGCTCGTCGTTGAAGTGGTCGACGCTGCCCCCGATCTGCAGCAGTTCGTAGGGGCTCATGGAGGCGTCGCCCACCACGATCACCCGATAGTCCCGGTTGAACTTGTGCAGCAGGTCGAACGTCTTGACCTTGTTCTCGAAGCGGAACTCGTCCTTCCACACGTGCTCATAGACGCAGTTGTGGAAGTAGTACGTCTCCAAGTGCTTGAACTCCAGCCGGGCCGAGGAGAAGAGTTGCTCGCAGCGCCGCACGTGGGGCGCCATGGAGCCGCCGATATCGAAGAACAGCAGCACCTTGATGCGGTTCTTGCGGGAGGGCCGCATCTCCACGTCGTACATCACGCCCTTCCGGGCCGTCTCGCGGATGGTCTCGTCGATGTCCAACTCGTCCGGCGCGCCTTCGCGGGTGAACAGCCGCAGGCGGCGCAGGGCCATCTTGATGTTGCGGGTGTTGATCTGCACGTCCTTGGCCAGCGCCTCGTATTGGCGCTGCTCCCACACCTTGACGGCCTTGCCCTGGCGCTCGCCCTTATCGCCCACCCGTACGCCCTCGGGATTGTTCCCGCCGCTGCCGAAGGGGCTCTTGCCGCCCGTGCCGATCCACTTGTTGCCGCCCTGGTGCTGCTTCTGCTGCTCCTCCCGCCGCTTGCGGAAGGTCTCCAGCAGTTCCTCGAAGCCGCCCAGGGCCTTGATCTGCGCGATCTCCTCCGGCGTGAAGTACTTCTCCAGCCCGTTCTGGATCCACTCCGGCGGGATCTCCTTCAGGGTCAGGGCCACGAACTTCTCCGCCCCCTGGAAGAAGTGGGAGAAGGCCTTGTCGAAGGGATCGAAGAAGCGCTCGTCCTTCACCAGCGTGGTGCGCGCCAGGTAGTAGAAATCGTCCACGTCCGGCTCGATCACGCGCCGCTCCATCGCTTCCAGGAAGGAGAGATACTCCTTGGTGGAAACGGGCACCCCCGCGTCGCGCAAGATATAGAAGAAGTCCACGAACATCGTCACACCGCCGAAAAATGAAACCACCGATGAACACCGATAAACACCGATTGGTATTGAATCGCCGGCGCGGTTATCGTTGTGTATCGGTGTTCATCGGTGGTTCCAGAGTCGTTGCCGTTACAGCCGCCGCTGCATGAAGCGCAGGCGCTCGAAGGCGTGAATGTCCTGCTCGTTCTTCAGCAGCGCGCCATAGAGTGGGGGCAATTCCTTCGAAAGATCCACCTTGGACAGGTATTCGGCCGGGATGTTTTCCACCATCAGCAGCTTGATCCAGTCGATCAACTCGCTCGTGCTGGGTTTCTTCTTCAGCCCCTGCACCTCGCGGAACTGGAAGAACAGCTCCAGCGCTTCCTTCAGCATCGTCTCGTGCAGGTCCGGATAGTGCACCTTGACGATCCGCTGCATCGTTTCCTTGTCCGGGAACCGGATGTAGTGGAAGAAGCAGCGGCGCAGGAAGGCGTCGGGCAACTCCTTCTCGTTGTTGCTGGTGATGACGACAATGGGGCGCTGCTTGGCGCGGATGGTGCTGCGCGTCTCGTAGACGAAGAACTCCATCTTGTCGAGTTCCAGCAGCAGGTCGTTGGGGAATTCGATGTCCGCCTTGTCGATCTCGTCGATCAGCAGCACCGCCGGCGTCTCCGCCGTGAAGGCGTCCCACAGCTTGCCCGGCACGATGTAGTTGGCGATGTCCTTCACCTTCGCTTCGCCCAGTTGCGAATCGCGCAGGCGCGAAACCGCGTCGTATTCGTACAGGCCCTGCTGGGCGGTGGAGGTGGACTTGATGTGCCAGGTGATGATGTCCAACTCCAGCGCGCCCGCCACCTCGTGGGCCAGCATCGTCTTGCCCGTGCCCGGCTCGCCCTTCACCAGCAGGGGCTTCTGCAGCGTGACCGCGGCGTTCACCGCCACCTGCAGATCCTTGGTCGCGATATAGCGCTCGGTGCCCTCGAATTTCTTGATCGTCATCGGCTGCGAGACTCCCTTCCGCTCCCCTGGCCCTTCTCCTTGCCCCGCAAGCGCGGGAAGGAGAAGAAGAGAAAACGGGCTCCCCACCCGTGTTCGAGACGCCGCGCACCCAGTTCACTTGCACCGGGGCGCGCAGCCACAAGAAGTGACGCTAGCATTCGCATCTGCGCGGGGCAAGGCGCGCCGGCGGCCACCGGCGCCGATGGACTCGCCCGGTGCGCTCATGATAAGCGCCGGGGAATCCTCACTCCAGCGAGTCCGCCATGCGCCCGCCCACCGACACCGCGCCTGACCCGGGCACCGACGCCGCCGCCCTGATCGAAGCCTGCTTCGAGCGTGGCTGGACCGATGGGCTGCCGGTCGTTCCGCCCACGGAGGCGCTGACCGCGCGGGCGCTGGAGGCGGCGGGGCTGAGCGGCGCGGAGGAGGTGGGCGCCATCCCCGGCCGCAATATCCGCGTCACCGCCGGCAAGGTGGCGGTGAACGCGGTGATGGCCGGGTGCAAGCCCGCGTACCTGCCCGTGGTGATGGCAGCCGTGCGGGCGCTCTGCCACCCGGCCTTCGCCTATCACGGCCCCGCCAGCAGCACAGGCGGCTCGGCCATGGTCGTGATCGTCAACGGCCCGATCGCCCAGGCGCTCGGCATCAACGGGGGCAACAACGCTTTCGGCCAGGGTTGGCGCCCCAATGCCACCATTGGGCGGGCCGTGCGGCTCACGATGATGAACGTGATGGCCACCCAGCCCGGCCTGCTGGACCGGGCCACCCTGGGCACGCCCGGCAAGTACACGTTCTGTTTCGCGGAGAGCGAGCCGTATCGTCCGTGGGAGCCCTTCCACGTGCTGCGCGGCTTCCGCCCGGAGCAGAGCGCCGTCACCGTGTATGCGTCCAACAGCCTCAACCAGGTGTACAATCAACTCGCCGCCAAGCCCGAGCCGCTGCTGCTGTGCTTCGCGGACACGCTCTGCCATCTGGGCGTCTCCAACGTCCTGGGCTACAACCAGTCCCTGGTCGTGATGGCGGGCGAGCACTCGAGGATTTTGCAGGAGGCCGGCTGGAGCCGGCGCCGGATGCAGGCGTTCATCGTCGAGCACGCCCGCCGCAGCGTGGCCGACTTCAAGCGCGCCGCGCGCCTGCCCGGCGAGATCGGCGCCGCGGACGAATTCACGTGGCGCCACGTCTTCAACGACCCCGCGGACGTGCTGATCGTCTGCGCCGGCGGCGAGGCGGGTAGTTGGTCCGCCTGCCTGCCCGGCTGGGGCAAGAAGTGGACGCGGGCGGTCACTGTCGAAGTCGTGAACGGGCCGGGCGAGCCGCAGGTGGCGGTCTAGATGCCACTGCCCATGTTGTCATTCTGAGCGTAGCGAAGAATCTGCTGTTGCAGTTCCTTAGCGGAGCCCGCCTATGAACCTGATGGACCCCACCGCCGCGCCCACCGAGTCCGCCGAGGTGCGCTTGGCGCCCCGCCCCAAGCGATTGCAGGGCTTGCGCGTCGGCTTGATCGAGAACACCAAGGTCAACTCCAAGACGCTGCTGCTCAAAGTCGCCCAGCGCCTGGAGCAGCGCCATGGCATGACCGTCACCCTGCTCAACCGCAAGCGCTCCCCCAGTCACGAGGTGCACCCGGACGCCGTGCAAGCCTTCAAGGCCCAGGCGGACTTCGTCGTCTCCGGCATCGGGGACTGAGGGTCGTGCAGCTCGAGCAGTGTGCTCGACGCGATCCTGCTGGAGCAGGAGCAAGTCCCGGGAATCCCCGTCATCACCGCACCCTTCC